>NZ_JBQFOD010000013.1:0-106889 GCF_056533095.1 Ruegeria sp. H3
ATATGACAGATGCCCAAAGGTATTCCTTTCGGCCATCGCTCTAGCAGCTACCGTACTGTTCTGGCTGTAAATCAATGAGTCTGGAGCCTAGTTAAACCTGCCTCGAATTTCCCTGTATGCAGAGCGAGTTATACTGCCAGAGCACCATTTCTCATCAAGCGCTAATGGTCAATCATGCTCGCAGTAAAAGGCATGTGTATCAACACCCAAGGCGCTGCTGATACGGAGACAAGTAGTAATAGGCGGCGAGACATTGGTCAGCATGACCTTGTCAGCTTGTCAGCATCAGGTTGCTAAGTAGTTGATTTTTAACAGCATTGAGGAGGTGGTGGAGCCTAGGGGAGTCGAACCCCTGACCTCTTGCATGCCATGCAAGCGCTCTCCCAACTGAGCTAAGGCCCCATCTAGGTACTGCCGCGGCAGTGGACGGACGTTTATGAGACGGGGGCGGCGAGTGCAAGTCCAAAAATGGAAACGCGCCAAACTTTCCGTCTGGATCCAAGGGATGTCCCGAGGCCGCCTCAAGCCGCCTCGGGGAACAGATCAGTTTTCGTCTTCCGATGACATATCCTTGATGTCATCCAACGACACATCGTCGTTGTTGTCATCGTCATCATCCAGTAGATCGTCGTCAAGATCCACATCGACGTCTTCGTCATCGTCCAGAACCAGATCGTCTTCGGAGGCGTTCTCGCGGGACTTGGCCGTTGCCGCATCTTCAGCATCGGCGGCGATCATCCGGCTTTTACCGGTTTCAAGCTCCACAACCTCGCCCGTATAGGGGCTGACGATCGGGTCTTTATTCAGGTCATAAAACCGCTTACCAGTGGTCGGGCAAACGCGCTTTACGCCCCATTCTTCCTTGGGCATGTCAAATCCCCTTGATATCAGGTGAGTCGTCTTAAAGATTCAGTTCACCTGCCACAGGCGGCGGGCACTGTCAAAGCCTTTGCGCGGAAGAGGATGGGATATGGGGGAACATGCGTTGCCGGGTACGCCGCCTGTGCCATTGACGCTGCGCAAATCGGCGCGGGCGCGGCGGATCAGCCTGCGGATTTCCCAATTGGATGGGCGGGTTACGCTAACTTATCCGCATGGCGTGCCCGAGACTGAGGCGCTGAGTTTCGCGCGTAGCAAAGAGGACTGGATCCGACAGCATCTGGAAGGTCAACCCGATCCAGAACAAGTGCGCGTCGGCAGCGTCATCCCGGTTGAGGGGCACGATCGTCGAATCGTAAGCGCAACCGGCCGACGGGTTTTGTTGAGCGACCATGAAGTTGCTGTTCCAGCCGGGTCAGAAGGGCGCCGTTTGGCCCGCTTTCTGAAAGAGCTGGCGCGGGATCGGTTGACCGAGGCTTGCGATGACTATGCCGCCATGCTGGGACGCTCCTACAACAGCCTGACATTGCGGGATACACGCTCGCGCTGGGGGTCCTGCAGTTCCGACGGGGGTTTGATGTTCTCGTGGCGGCTAATCCTGACGCCGCCTGAGGTTCTGCACTATGTCGCGGCGCATGAGGTGGCGCATCTGGTTGAGATGAACCATTCGCCGGCGTTCTGGGCACAGGTCGATCGCATATTTGGGCCCTATGACACCCCACGCCGCTGGCTGCGCGAGTATGGAGCAACCCTGCATCTATACCGTTTTGATTCCGATGCGAGTTGACGCTGCGGTTTTTTGTGATCACATGAAGCCATGTTAGCGACACGTCCCTCAGATTCTCAAATCGCAACGCATGATCGGGTGTACCGTGCCCTAAGATCTCGGATTTTGCACGGAGAGATTTCACCAGGTAAAGCACTGACCCTGCGGGGGATTGGCAAAGAGTTCGAGGTCTCGATGACCCCTGCGCGCGAAGCGGTGCGGCGTTTGGCGGCTGAGGGTGCCTTGATCCTGTCCTCGTCTGGCCGCGTGTCGACACCGGAGCTGACCAATGACCGGATCGAAGAATTGGCGGCACTGCGGGCGCTGCTAGAGGTCGAACTGGCCAGCCGCGCCTTGCCGCGTGCGCATATCGCACTGATCGACCGTTTACAGAGCATTAATATGACCGTCGCCGAGATGGTAACAAAGCGAGATGCGGTGGGATATATCCGGTCCAATCTGGAATTTCACCGCACGCTTTATTTGCGGGCCCAAGCCCCCGCGATGTTGGCTATGGCCGAAACTGTCTGGCTGCAGCTTGGCCCCACGATGCGTGCGCTTTATGGCAGACTGCGCCGTACCGAGCCGCCACATTATCACAAGCTGATCATAGCCGCGCTCAAGGCCGGGGATGAGCCCGGCCTGCGCCTTGCCGTGCGTTCGGACGTGACACAGGGCTTGCGATTGCTGGTCAGTTAAGCGACGAACCGCCTACCTGTCGAATTCGTCCCGGTCCCTGTCTGTCGTTCTGGTTTGCGCGCGTGCTCTGCGCTAGGCTGATGCAAATCACAAACAAGAGCAGATGTCAGACATGATCAATCGACGGACCTTTTCTATCGGCCTTGGCGCGGCGGTCTTGGCGGGGTGTAGCAGCGGGGTTGCTCCGGCACGGGCGCCCGCATCACGCATGCAATCTGTCCCGAATGCAGGATATGATACCTGGGTTGCTGGTTTCAAAACCCGAGCGTCTTCTCAGGGCATCTCGCAATCCACCCTGAACCGCGCCTTTCAAGGGGCAGGTTATCTGCCCGGCGTGATTGAGCGTGATCGCAATCAAGTCGAATTCAAACGCTCGCTCGAGGATTATCTGGCCATCGCCGCCTCGGATGAACGGATCAGCACCGGTCAGCAAATGCTGCAGCGGTACAACGGCACGCTTTCTCAGATCGAAGCACAATATGGCGTCGACAAAGAAGTGGTCGTGGCCGTTTGGGGACTGGAAAGCCGTTATGGCGCGCGGCGCGGGGATGTACCGGTGATCTCGGCGACGTCAACGCTGGCCTATGACGGGCGGCGCGGCGCCTTCTTTGAAAAGCAGCTGGTTGCGGCACTGCGGATCATTCAGGAGGGCGATACCTCGCCCTCAAACATGACCGGCAGCTGGGCCGGGGCCATGGGTCATACACAGTTCATCCCGACCTCTTATCTGGCCTATGCGGTCGACTTCACGGGTGATGGACGGCGCGATATCTGGTCCGAGGATCCGTCGGATTCGCTGGCCTCAACTGCCGCCTATCTGTCGCGGGCGGGTTGGGTGCGTGGTCAACCCTGGGGCGGAGAGGTAGGCACCGTATCGGGCACGCCCGTCGCGGTTTTACAGCCGCAGGTTCCGGGACCCCAAATCGCCGTGTTCCGCAATTTCAATGTGATCAAGCGCTACAATAACTCGGACAGCTACGCGATTGGCGTCGGGCACCTGTCCGACCGGATCGCCGGCGGGGCGCCGTTCAAAGCCTCGTTCGGGCCGGATGCAACGGGTCTGACTCTTGAGGACCGGAAGAACCTGCAACGCCGCCTGACGGCAGCCGGGTACGACACGCAAGGCGCGGATGGGGTGATCGGCAAGAATACCGAGGCCGCGATCAGCGGCTATCAGCGCGCGAATGGCTTGGCCGTAACCGGTAAGCCTTCGGTTGAGTTGTTGCGCCGTTTGGGCGGCTGACGAGTTACGCCGCCAGCCCCTTTGAGCCAATATCCAGGAACTTCTGACGGCGGTCTTTGATCAGGGCCGCCGCGTCTTTGCCATCCAGCTCTTTCAGCATGGCAGTGATCGCCGCGCGCACCGACTCGACCGTCTCGGGGCGACCGCGATGGGCACCGCCCTTGGGTTCGGTGATAATGCGATCGCAGACGCCCAACTTGTAGAGGTCTTGCGCGGTTAAGCGCAGCGCTTCGGCGGCCTCACGCATCTTCTCGGAATCTTTCCACAGGATCGAGGCGCAGCCTTCGGGCGAGATGACCGAATAGACCGAGTGTTCCAACATCGCGACGCGGTTTGCAGTGGCAAAAGCCACGGCCCCGCCAGACCCACCTTCGCCGATAATAACCGAGACCAGAGGCACGCCGATCTTCAGGCACATCTCGGTCGACCGGGCAATCGCCTCAGACTGGCCGCGTTCTTCTGCCCCTTTGCCAGGATAGGCGCCGGCAGTGTCGATCAGGGTGATAACCGGCAGACCAAAGCGACCGGCCATTTCCATGAGGCGCACCGCCTTGCGATACCCCTCGGGGCGGGCCATACCGAAATTTCGCTCGATCCGCGATTTGGTATCCGAGCCCTTCTCGTGGCCGATCACCATCACTGGCTGATCATTGAACCGGGCCAACCCGCCAATCACGGCCAGATCGTCGGCAAAGTTCCGGTCCCCCGCCAAAGGTGTGAATTCCGTGAACAACGCATCGACATAGTCTTTGCAATGCGGCCGTTCGGGGTGACGCGCCACCTGACATTTCCTCCAGGGGGTCAGATCCGCATACAGCTCATCCAGCAGCTTGGCGGCCTTGGCGTCCAGAGCTGCGGCTTCTTCGGCCACATCCATCTCTTCATTGGCGCGGGCCAGCGCGCGCAACTCTTCCGCCTTGCCTTCGATCTCGGCCAAGGGTTTTTCGAAATCCAGATACTGGGTCATGCCGCCTCACCTGCGTGAAATTTCCTAGCTATATGCCGTGTGGTTGCCCCGGATGCAACTCAGCAAGATTTGTGGTTCAAGAATATGCAAATTCAGTCGGGCGAGGAAGAAAGGGAAGACGCCGATGGTGACCCGCTACGAAGACCGTGTGCTGCGCGTTCTGGCATATATTCATGACAACCCCGCCGGGGACCTGTCGTTGGATGCGTTGGCCGATGTCGCCGCAATGTCGCGGTTCCACTGGCACCGTGTGTTCCGGGCCTTGACTGGCGAAACCTGCGCGCAGGCTGTTCGACGGTTGCGTTTGCATCGCGCCGCGACCTGGCTGTTACAATCCGACAGGCCGGTGCCGCAGATTGCCGCCGAGATTGGGTATCCCAATCTCAAGTCCTTTACGCGGGCATTTTCTCAGGCCTATGGCAGCAGCCCTGCCACCTTTCGCAAAACAGGCCAAGTTCTTCCGTCGCATCCACATTTCAAAACCGGAGAATATCCTATGTATCCTGTGACGACGCGAACAGAACCCACCCGCCGCATTATTGCTCTGCCCCACAAAGGCGCTTACTCCGAAATCGGTAGAAGTTTCGAAGCCTTTGGTGCCCTGTGCGAATCCCGGCAATTGTGGCCCCAGATGGGCCCGGTGATCGGAATTTACCTGGATAACCCTGAAGCAGTGCCCGCGGATCAGCTGCGCAGCTATGCCGGCGCTGAATACCGGGGTGATGAGACGCCCGAGGGTATGGAGGGTATGAACATCCCGGGTGGGAAAACGGCGGTACTGACTTTCAAAGGCCCGTATTCCGGCATTCATGCGGCCTATGACAGCCTGTTCGGAAACTGGCTTCCAACCTCGGGCGAGGAACCGGCGGATCAACCATGCTATGAAGTCTACCTCAACGATCCACGCGAGACTGCGCCCGAGGATCTGCTGACGGAAATCTGTCTGCCGTTGAAGTGATCAATTGGGCCAGAGAACTGGATAGAGCGATGCAATCAGCAGCCCGGCCATCGTCCAGTTGAACACCACCAACCGGCGCGGATTCGTCAGGAACCGCGCCATTTGTTGACCCAGTACCGTCCACGTGCTGACCGAGGGCAAGTTGACCGCCCCAAAAACAAGCGCGACGATGAGGATGACATTCAGAGTCTGGCCCGGCGCATAGGCGGTTGTGGCGGTCAGGGCCATTGCCCAAGCCTTTGGGTTGACCCATTGGAACGCGGCCGCTTGCATAAAGGTCATCGGCGTACCGACCTCGGCACTGTTCTCAGTTGGGGCTGCATGCGCGATCTTCCAGGCCAGGTACAGAAGATATACGACCGAGGCGATTTTCAGCACCGTGTAACTGATGGGATACTGATTGAACAGTTGCACCAGGCCAGCGCCCACCAGCAGAACCATAAAGGTAAAGCCCAGACCAATCCCAAGCATATGCGGGATCGTCCGGCGAAATCCAAAATTCGCACCCGAAGCCATCAGCATCAGGTTGTTCGGCCCCGGTGTGATCGAGGAAACGAAAGCAAAGGCAATCAGGGCGAGCAGGATATCGTAGGTCATCGGACGAATATTTGCGGCAACTTACGCAAATGAAATTGCGTTCTTGTGCGTTATTGCAATAGTTTCACAATTAATGGCGAAAATTGATCAAATAAACCGTGATATATTGCGAGAGCTGACAGCGGATGGGCGCATTAGCAACCTGGAACTGGCGGATCGTGTTGGTCTGTCCCCGTCAGCCTGTTTGCGGCGTGTGCAGGAGTTGGAGAAGGCGGGGGTGATCTCGGGCTATCGCGCGGTCTTGAACCCGGTAGCGCTGGGCAAAGGTTTTGTCGCTTATATCGGCGTCGGTTTGGGTGAACATACCAAAGCGGCCCAGGAAGGGTTCGAACGCGCGTTGCAGCGTGCACCGGAAGTTGTCGAGTGTCACAACATCACCGGAACGATCGAGTATCTGCTGCGCGTAGAATGCGCCGACCTGCCATCCTACAAAACCTTTCATACCGAAGTGCTGGGCACGCTTCCGCACGTGACGTCGATCACCTCTTATGTGGTTATGGGGTCTCCCAAGGATCAGCGCGCTTGAGCTTGATATTGTGATCTATCACTCTCTTGCGAGGTAAAAAATCTCGTCATAATGTTAACTCAATGACGACGCCTATGGGTCCAGCCCGAAGCAAGGCGCGCACAGGGAGACAAATATGAACTACATTCCAATAGGGGTAATGGCACCAGCCATCGCGCTTCTCGCTGGAGTTGCTGTCGCAGCCCCTTTGAAACTGCAGCCCGCTGATCCGCAGCCCAGCCCCAAGGCAGGGCTGGATGTGAAATACGCGTGGGAGGGGAACCCCCCACGAAAAATTCAGAACCTGTCCAAAGTGGACTACCTTTTGAAAAAGGCCAAAGCAGGGCCACCCTTAAAGGGGTTGGACTATCGCGATACTGAAGACGGCGACCCAGTTCTCACGTTTGATAAGGCCTACAACGTTGCTGCCGACATTACTGGATACATCCGTTTTGATTCAGCTGGCGTCTATGAACTGGAAACATGGTCGAACGATGGGCTTGATGCGTGGATCGGTGGGCAGCAGATTGGGTATGTGAACGACCGCCAGCCATGCGAAGCCAATCAACGGACCGAGGTTGAAGTTCCGCAAGCGGGTTGGTACCCATTGAAGATAAAGTATTTCCAGAAATACGGGTCGTCCTGCCTGATGATGAAATGGGGCAAGCAGGGTGAAAGGTTCACCTGGACGCCAGATGATGTATTTGGCCGATAGTCTAATGATCTGTTGGAAAAAGGCGCCGCAATGGGCGCCTTTTTTTGTATTTGCTTAGCCGTTTGCGGCGATCAGTTCGGCCTGAGCCACGATGACTTCGGCCTGCTTGATCGATGCGATGTCGACAAGACGGCCTTTGTAAACGGTGGCTCCTTCTCCATTGGCTTTGGCCTGCTCCATCGCGGCCAGAATCTCACGCGCTTCCGAGACGGCTTCGTCCGATGGAGTGAACACCTCGTTGGCAAGCGCTATCTGCTTGGGGTGGATCGCCCATTTGCCGACCATACCCAATGTTGCCGAGCGTTTGGCCTGAGCGATGTAGCCGTCGTCATCACTGAAATCGCCGAATGGCCCATCGACTGGCAGAACACCATGTGTGCGGCAGGCGGCGACGATAGCGGCTTGCGCCCAGTGCCAAGGGTCAGACCAGTGCTTCTCGCCTTCGCGCAGCATATAGTAGTTCTCTTGCGTGCCGCCGATCCCGGTGGTCTGCATTCCCATCGAGGCTGCAAAATCTGCGGCCCCCAGGCTCATGGCCTGCATGCGTGGAGATGACGCTGCGATCTCTTCGACATGGGCTATGCCAGCGGCGGATTCGATGATGACTTCGAATGAGATCGGTTTGGTCCGGCCCTTGGCGCGCTCGATGGCTGTAACCAGTGCGTCGACTGCATAGATATCGGCCGCGCAGCCAACCTTGGGGATCATGATTTGATCTAAGCGGTCACCAGCCTGTTCCAGCACATCCACCACGTCTCGGTACCAATAGGGCGTATCCAATCCGTTGATCCGAACAGACATGTATTTGCCGCCCCAATCGATGGTGTTCAGCGCCTCGATCACATTGGCCCGCGCGACGTCTTTGTCAGAGGGTGCTACGGAATCTTCGAGGTCCAGATTGATCACATCCGCAGCAGACGCGGCCATTTTGGGAAACAATTTGGTGTTCGAGCCCGGGCCAAACAATTGGCAGCGATTTGGCCGGGCCGGTGCGGCGGGTTGGATGCGAAAACTCATCGGGACCTCGTGTGAGTAAGGAAATTACGATTTTTCTGTGAATTGGGGTATTAAATTACGCAGGCTGGTGCAACCGTGATTTTGCGCATGCGGCATTGCATGTGCAGAAACTGCGATTGTGGGATATGAAGCCGGCGATTAAAGTTTAATCACTTTGAGAATTTCGAAGATTATTGCATGTGATGTGCATCTTGCGCAAAAAAAACGCACGGTAGCGTGGCCGGGCTGGTGAATACGCGAAACGCTCGTTCGTGGGCTTCTCTAGCTTAAGCCGGAATCAGAGGAGTGCACCGCAATGATCGAGACACCGTATCTATTGTTTTTGGGCGATGCGCCCGACCTGTTGGCCGCAAAGGTTGCGATTGGTATCCGTGATTGGCGGCCGGAAAACGCGGTAGGCCAAATCCGGCTGGAGGGGTGTAAAGCTGACCTTGGGTTGACAGAAATGACGCTGGCCGAAGGTAAGGCCGCTGGTGCCAAGACGCTTGTAATCGGGGTTGCAAACCGCGGTGGCATTATCAGCGAAACCTGGAAAGAGGTTCTGATAGCAGCGCTGGAGATGGGTTATGATCTGGCATCGGGCCTGCACAACCTGCTGCGGGATGAGGGTGATCTGGTGGCCGCCGCCCAGACTCATGGCTGCACTTTGCATGATGTACGGGTGCCGACTGTGGGTTATCCGATTGCTAACGGGAAAAAGCGTACTGGCAAGCGCTGCCTTGCTGTTGGAACCGATTGTTCTGCAGGCAAGATGTACACGGCGATGTCGATGGATGCCGAGATGCGCGAACGCGGCATGAAGTCCACATTCCGGGCCACTGGTCAAACCGGGATTTTGATCACCGGTCAAGGCGTGCCTCTGGACGCGGTCGTTGCAGATTTCATGGCGGGATCGGTGGAATACCTGACGCCTGAGAACGACCCTGATCACTGGGATCATATCGAAGGGCAAGGATCTTTGTTCCATGTCTCCTATTCCGGTGTCACCATGGCGCTGATCCATGGCGGGCAGCCGGACGCTTTGATCTTGTGCCATGAACCCACCCGGACCCATATGCGTGGTCTGCCCGAGTATTCTCTGCCGACTTTGCAGCAGCTGCGCGACACAGCTTTGCCCTTGGCGCAGGTGGCAAACCCCGATTGTCAGGTGGCGGGTGTGTCGATCAACACGCAACATCTGTGCGAGGATGACGCAAAGGCGTATATCGCAAAGGTTGAGGCAGAGTTAGGGCTTCCGACCACTGACCCCTATCGCTTTGGTGCGGGCAAGCTGGTGGACGCGTTGGCTGCTTTGTGATCTGAACATCCCGTCAGTGGCTCCCCACGTCTCTGGCGGGCGTTTTTCGAATAGATGAAGGAGCTTGCGCGTGCAGGTAGAGGTCTCTCGTGATGTGTTCCAACTGGCACAGATGTTCACCATCTCGCGCGGGTCGCGGACCGAGGCGAAGGTGCTGACAGTTCGAATTTCGGATGGAACCCATCAGGGCTGGGGCGAATGTGTACCTTACGCGCGCTACGATGAGACGCTGGACTCGGTTGAAGCCGAGATCGCGGGCCTGCCGTCCGAGTTCACGCGTGATGAGTTGATGGATTTGCTTCCAGCCGGGGCCGCGCGGAACGCTGTTGATTGTGCGCTTTGGGATGTGGAGTGCAAACGTGCAGGCAAGCGGGCTTGGGAATTGGCTGATCTGCCGATTCCGGGTCCTGAGATCACGGCCTATACGCTGTCGCTGGCAACGCCCGAAGCGATGCAGGTTCAGGCGGCTGAGAATGCGCATCGTCCTTTGCTGAAGATCAAGCTGGGCACGCCCGATGATATGCCCCGGCTAGAGGCCGTGCGGGCTGGCGCGCCGCAATCGACCATCATCATTGATGCCAACGAAGGCTGGTCCGCCGAGGTCTACGCCGACCTCGCGCCGCATCTGGTGCGGCTGGGCGTCGCGCTTGTTGAGCAGCCTTTGCCCGCAGGCGAAGATGACGCGCTGATCGGGATGGACCGGCCTGTGCCTGTTTGTGCAGACGAATCCTGCCATGATCGGGCCAGCCTGCCCGGACTGAAGGGCAAGTATGATGTGGTGAACATCAAACTCGACAAGACCGGTGGTCTGACCGAGGCTTTGCTGCTGCGCGAGGCGGCGTTGGCTGAGGGCCACAAAGTCATGGTCGGCTGCATGGTCGGCAGCTCTCTGGCCATGGCCCCTGCGACACTGTTGGCGCAGAATGCAATGGTCACAGACCTTGACGGCCCGCTTCTGTTGGCCGAAGACCGCGACACACCGCTTACTTTTGATGACGCCGGGGTGCATCCGCCGGAAGTGAGCCTCTGGGGCTGAGGAGACAACACATGACCCGCACTGTTTACGTGAATGGCGACTACTTGCCTGAGACCAAGGCCAAGGTATCGATATTCGATCGTGGGTTTCTAATGGCTGATGCGGTGTACGAGGTGACCAGCGTTCTGGACGGCAAGCTGATCGACTTCGAAGGTCATGCGGTGCGCCTGAAACGGTCACTGGACGAATTGCAGATGGCCGAGCCCTGTAGCAAGGACGAACTGCTGGAGATTCATCGTAAACTTGTGGAACTGAACGGTATCGAGGAAGGTTTGGTTTATCTACAAGTCTCACGCGGCAGCGATGGGGATCGGGATTTTGTCTTCCCGCCTGAGGATACCAAGCCGACCATCGTGCTATTCACGCAAAACAAGCCGGGTCTGGCAGACAGCCCTGCCTCGCGCAAAGGTGCAAAGATCATCTCGATCGATGACATCCGCTGGGGTCGCCGTGATATCAAGACCACGCAATTGCTGTACCCCTCGATGGGCAAAATGATGGCTAAGGCGGCTGGGTGTGATGATGCTTGGATGATCGAAGACGGCTATGTGACCGAGGGCACCAGCAACAACGCCTATTTCGTAAAAAACGGCAAGATCGTCACGCGCCCCTTGTCCAATGACATCCTGCACGGCATCACCCGCAAGGCTGTTCTGCGATTGGCGGCTGAGGCGCAGATGGAAGTTGAAGAACGCCTGTTCACCATTGATGAAGCCAAAGAGGCGGATGAGGCCTTTACCACTTCCGCCAGCGCCTTCGTCATGCCAGTGGTTGAGATCGACGGCGTCACTCTGGGCGACGGCACGCCGGGGCGGATCGCCAAGCGCTTGCGCGAGATTTATCTGGATGAAAGCCGAAAAGCGGCAATCTAATCAAAAAGACCCGCCAATCCGGCGGGTCTTACCCTATGAGCCTCAGTCTTTTTTGCCCACATTCTCTTCGAAGGCGGTATTGAATGCGGCCTGTTTCTCGGGGCTCGCATCGGTCTGGTAGTTGGCCTTCCACTCATCCATGGTCATGCCGTAGAAAACTTGACGGGCCTCCTCTTTGCCCATCTCAATGCCTTTTTCGTTCGCAGCTTCCTGATACCAGCGTGATAGGCAGTTGCGACAGAATCCGGCCAGGTTCATCATGTCGATATTCTGAACGTCGGTCCGGTCTTCCATCAGGTGCTTTTGCAACCGACGGAAAGCCGCGGCCTGAAGTTCGATTTCGGTTTGCTTGTCCATTGTCTGGCTCCGGAATACAGGTTGCGATCTCTTTCTGACCTAGCGTTCTGGCGTCTTTGTTTCAACAAGCTCTGTGTCATGCCAGCTTCAGGGCCAGCCACGGGATGATGCAGAAGATCAAGGTCAGTATCTTGTAGTTGGCCAGAAACCGAAAATAGGCACGTCGCACGTCTGGGCGTTCCATCTGGAATATACGGCCATGAATACCGGCTATCCAGCCCTGCATCAGAACAATCATAAGGGTTGAGAACAGCAAAACCGCGATGTTGAGCAGCGCCATCCAGCCAAAGACAGTTGTCAGAAACTCCTGTGTCATGGTCACCTCCATCTGCCCTGAATATGGGGGCTAAATGGAGGTGTCACAATGACGTGGATCAAAGGTCGCTGGCCACCAAGGCGTCCTGCAGGATCACCGCTAAGCGATCGGCCCAGGCCCGTTGTCCGGTGTGGTCTGCGATCAGATCATTGCGCAGCTCGATCAGGGCGTTTGGCCGATTGTGGGCTGTCCCATGTTTGTCAATTGCATCGCCGGGGAGGACGCCTGTGTAAGGTTCGTTTACACCAACGCAGAGATCATCTTCTACCCCGAGCCTATCGATCAGTGGGCGCGAAAACCTCTCATCTGGCGTGTGCAAAACGCCGACATGCCAAGGACGCGGCTCGCGACCCCTGAGTTGTCGGGTGAACGAATGCATCGAAATGATGATGGCATCCGGTTTATTGGCCAGTTTTTTGAGCGCATCGTGATACGGGCGATAGCATTGGTTCAAACGCCGCTCCCGCTCGGCCATGTCTGCATCACGATTGCCGGGGATGATTGAGCCGTCATAGAGTTTCATCAAAAGGGTCGGATCGTCCTCACCTCGGTTGGGGTCGATCACCAGCCGAGAAAAATTGGCCGCGATCACCGGGGCATTCAGATGCTCCCCCAGATGTTTTGACACCTCATAGGCGCCAACATCATAGGCGATGTGACGCTCCATATCTTCTCTTGGAAGGCCCAGGTCTCCGCCATTGATCTGTGGCGGAACAGTGTTGGTTGCGTGGTCGCAGGTGATCAGCCAACGGGAGGAGCGATCCTCGCCGTGCACAAAGTAAGGAGAATACGTCATAAGCCTGTCATCAAGTTTGCCGCAGGTGTAGGGCAGTTGCGTCAAAAAGGGAATTGCGCAATAAGCATCCCGACGACTGTTTGCGGTAACATTTTGTGACTGCCGAGGGACAAGGAGAGCACAAACAATGCGACGCCTTAGAAATGTAAAAATCGTGGCGACGCTGGGACCGGCGTCCAATGACTATGACACCATCCGCGCTTTGCACGAGGCCGGGGCAGATGTGTTCCGCCTGAACATGAGCCATGGCAGCCACGATGAGATTCGTGAACGGCACCGGATCATACGGCAGGTGGAAAAGGATCTGGACAGCCCGATTGCCATTCTTGCTGATCTTCAAGGCCCCAAGCTGCGGGTAGGTGTCTTTGCCAATGATGCCGAAGACCTTGCTGAAGGGGCAGCATTTCGTCTGGATCTTGACCCGGCTGCCGGGGATGGCGCGCGTGTCTGCTTGCCGCATCCCGAGATTTTTGCGGCGCTCGAACCGGGCGCGCATCTTCTGGTCAATGACGGTAAAATTCGCCTGATCGTCGATGAATGTGGACAGGATTTTGCGAACTGCACGGTTGAAATCGGTGGCACGATCTCGAACCGCAAGGGGGTGAACGTTCCGGACGTCGTGCTGCCCTTGGCGGCTTTGTCGGCCAAGGATCGTGACGATCTGGAATTTGTCTGCCAGCTGGGCGTCGATTGGTTGGCGCTCAGCTTTGTGCAGCGAGCCAAGGACGTGTTCGAAGCGCGCGCGCTGGCCGATGGCCGCGCCGCGATTCTGTCGAAGATCGAAAAACCTGCTGCGGTTGAAGCCTTTGATGACATTCTGGATGCCTCGGACGGCATTATGGTCGCTCGCGGTGATCTGGGTGTTGAACTGCCCGTTTCTGCGGTGCCACCGATCCAGAAGCGCCTCGTGCGCAAATGCCGTGGGGCAGCCAAGCCTGTGATCGTGGCAACCCAAATGCTGGAAAGCATGATCGAAAGCCCGATGCCGACACGCGCCGAAGTGTCCGACGTGGCCACCGCCATCTATGAAGGCACGGATGCCATCATGCTCAGCGCGGAATCTGCGGCGGGGTCTTACCCAATCGAAGCGGTGCAGACCATGAACAAGGTCGCTATCGAGGTTGAGGCTGATCCAACCTATACACAGATCATTGCAGCCTCTCGCACTGCAAAGGGCACGACTGTGGCCGATGGGATCGTAGCTGCTGCCCGTGAAATTGCCGAGAAGACTGAGATCAAGGCAATTTGTTGCTTTACACAAAGCGGCACCACCGCGTCACTGACAGCGCGGGAACGGCCCGGTGTGCCGATCATTGCCATGACCTCGCTGATGGGGACTGCGCGCCGGTTGTGCCTCAGTTGGGGCTGCAATTGCGTCATGACACCCGAGCTTGAGCGTTTCAAAAGCGCAGTGGTCAATGCAGCCCGCGCGGCCCGCGCCGGTGGATTTGCCTCAGAGACCGATCAGATCGTGGTTACCGCAGGCGTGCCTTTCAACGTGCCTGGCAGCACCAATATTTTGCGCGTGGCACCCTGCGACGAACGCCTGATCTACAGCACTGATCCCGAATAACGGGGCACGTCAGTTGCTTCAAAACGGCCCGCTCTGCCTTGCAGGGTGGGCCGTTTTACCAAGAATCTTCTGATTTCTAAGCGAATTTTGTCCGTTTAGGGCGAAACTTACAGATTGTATTTCATTTTCCGGTGGAAATTCCCGATAAAGGCCCTAGGGCGATCACTCAACATGTTCCAGGTTCCGGTCGCCCGCCGGGGGCACGGGCCCCGGATAACAACCATAAATGGAGGAACGAAATGACAAACAAAATT
Source organism: Ruegeria sp. H3 (assembly GCF_056533095.1). Classification (NCBI taxonomy): domain Bacteria; kingdom Pseudomonadati; phylum Pseudomonadota; class Alphaproteobacteria; order Rhodobacterales; family Roseobacteraceae; genus Ruegeria; species Ruegeria sp. H3. Next base: position 14,848 of record NZ_JBQFOD010000013.1, read on the forward strand.
GTCATCGGACTGGATGGGACAGAGACCGGAGAACGCGCGCTCACCTTCGCCAAGGAATTGGCCAAAGGGATGGGTAGCTGCGAGCTTCTGGTGGCCTATGTCATCGAATGGTCGCCTTACACATTCCAGACCCCTGAAGAAAATGCCCAACGTCACAAACGGCGCGAGGAGGAGCTTGAACTGGCGACAACGCGCATCGTCACCCCTGCGGTGGACGGCCTGAAGGCAGCGGGCTTCACAGCTCAAGGCGTGGTGCGTCACGGAGACGTGGCAGAAACGCTGAATGCGATCACGGTTGAAAACAACGGCTCGCAGATTGTCGTTGGCCGATCCTCGGCCGACGGTATCAAAAAGCGCATCTTTGGCAGCTCGACGCAGAATCTGGTGATGCATGCCGACGTGCCGGTCACAGTTGTGAATTGAGGGGGCAGAACAATGAAAGCTTTGAAACTACTTACTCTGCTTGTCGCATCCTTGTTCACGGCAAGCGCTGCTCTGGCGCAAGAGGCACCAGGATTAGATGATCGGATCAATCAGGCCTTTGCCGAATTAACAGGTCCATTCGTAAATACGATCTTCGCGCCATTCCCGGGAACCAGCTTTCCCTGGATCGTAGGTTGGCTGGTCGTCGCGGCATCGGTTTTCTCGCTGTATTTTGCCTTCGTGCAATTTCGCTTCTTCGGTCATGCGATCCGGCTGGTGAAGGGTGATTATTCGGATCCCAATGACGCGGGTGAGGTCAGCCACTTTCAGGCCTTGGCAACAGCTCTGTCCGGTACAGTCGGCCTTGGGAACATCGCCGGTGTGGCAGTTGCCATTGGCATCGGTGGACCGGGCGCAACCTTTTGGATGATTCTCGCCGGTCTTTTGGGTATGGCCTCAAAATTCACCGAATGTACGCTGGGCGTGAAATACAGAAATGAGTACGAAGACGGTACGGTTTCCGGTGGCCCGATGTACTATATGTCCAAAGGGTTCGACGAACTTGGCCTGCCAGGTGGCAAAATTCTGGCGATTCTGTTCTCGATCTTCTGTATTCTGGGCGCGCTTGGTGGCGGGAACATGTTCCAGGCCAATCAGGCTCACCAGCAGATCGCAGGCATCGTCGGCGACTATCCCGGCTGGATCACAGGCATTGTGTTCGCTGTGGTGGTGTTCCTCGTTATCGTGGGCGGTCTGAAGTCGATCGCGCGCGTGACCGAGAAAGTCGTGCCCTTCATGGGGGTCATGTATGTCGCCGCTGCTTTGGTGATCATCATCATGAACGCCGACATGATTGGCTGGGCCTTTGGTCAGATCTTTACAGGTGCCTTCACCGGGCTTGGTGTTGCAGGCGGCATGGTTGGTGCGCTGATTCAGGGCTTCAAACGTGCGGCGTTCTCGAACGAAGCCGGCGTTGGCTCTGCTGCGATTGCCCACTCGGCTGTTCGGACCAAGGAGCCGATCACCGAGGGCTTTGTGTCTCTACTGGAGCCATTCATCGATACGGTTGTCATCTGCACCATGACCGCTTTGGTGATCATCATCACCCAGCAGCTGCTCATTGATCCAGAAACCGGAAACTACTTGCTGAACGAAGCAGGCAGCGCGATTGCAACCGTTGATGGCAATACCGGCGTCAGCCTGACCTCGGCAGCCTTTGGCAGCGCCTTCAGCTGGTTCCCGTTCATCCTGGCGATTGCGGTGGTGCTGTTTGCGTTCTCGACCATGATCAGTTGGTCCTACTACGGCCTCAAGGCCTGGACCTATCTGTTCGGCGAAGGCCACACCAAGGAACTGGTGTTCAAGATCATCTTCTGCATCTTCGTTGTCATCGGTGCGGCGGCCAACCTTGGCCCGGTCATCGACTTCTCGGATGCGGCGATCTTTGCGATGGCGGTTGTGAACGTCTTTGCGCTCTACTTCCTGATGAAAGTGGTGCGGCAGGAGCTGGCCTCCTACGCTTCACGGCTGCAAAGCGGTGAGATCCGCAAGTTCGAGCACTAAGCAATCTCACCGGGGCGGCCTACGTCGCCCCGGTGCCTCTGACCGCCGGCGGAATCCGCGGATTCTGGTCAGAACCCCCTTGCCAGCATGACAGAACTTGCGTAAACGGCGCATCTGTTGCGTGACCGGCCGAGATGGCATGCCGAGTCGCGTTTGAAACCGAACCCGAATGAAGGAGACGGAAATGCCTAAGATGAAGACCAAGTCGAGCGCCAAGAAGCGCTTCAAGGTGACTGCGACCGGTAAGGTCCTTGCTGGCCAGGCCGGCAAACGGCACGGCATGATCAAGCGGACCAAAAAGTTCATCCGCGACGCCCGTGGCAACACCACCCTGTCCGCCCCCGACGCCAAGATCGTCAAGGGCTACATGCCCTACGACCGCTAAGAGGAGATACCGATATGTCCCGCGTTAAAGGTGGAACCGTAACTCACGCCCGTCACAAGAAGGTCATCAAAGCCGCCAAAGGTTACTATGGCCGCCGCAAGAGCACTTTCAAGGTTGCCCGTCAGGCCGTCGACAAGGCCAACCAGTATGCAACCCGTGACCGTAAGAACCGCAAGCGCAACTTCCGCGCGCTGTGGATCCAGCGTATCAACGCTGCCGTCCGTTCGCATGACGAGGCTCTGACATATTCCCGCTTCATCAACGGCCTGAACCTGGCCGGTATCGAAGTGGACCGCAAAGTTCTGGCCGACCTGGCCGTGCACGAACCGGAAGCGTTCGGCGCGATCGTCGCCAAAGCTCAGGCTGCTCTGACCGCCTGACCCTCTGAACAGAGACAGTGAAAGAATGGCCGTCCCATTTGGGGCGGCCTTTTTTTGTTGTCAGGGAGAGGTCGCAAGATACAGAATTTAGGCCCATAAATGTCGGCCCACGTCTTGTCTGAACTATCAGCCAAAAAGTCCAGATACCCCGCGCTTGGTATACGCGGGGTATAAATAAAACCGTGCGGCGTCCGGTTGAGGTCGGGGATGGGGTGCGACATTCGAACTCAATCGGCCGCCAATACCTCAAGAAACGAACAATTCGAGTCATTCATTTCTGGCCCAAACGTCAAGCATTTCTGACCCAACTAAAAGCTGCCCTTCATTGAAACAGCACCGAAGGCTACGAAAAAGCCTAGGGTCATGACCCATTGATTTCTGTTTTGCGGGGTGACTCACAGTTCAAAAACGAGCGGTGAATATGTCTGATCTCTTCTGGCTTATGGATGCATAAATAGCGCGTCTGGAGCCCTTCTTCCAGAAGCCCCACAGCAGTCGCGCGTCGATGACAGGCATGTGTTAAGCGGGTATATCTTCATCAATCGCAATGGTTTGCGGTGGCGGGATGCCCCTGCCGCCTATGGGCCGCACAGTTGAAGGGGGCCGTGGCCCCGGCGGGGGCCGCGTAAGCCCCGGAAACGCTGTACAATCGATGGAACCGGTGGAGCAACAAGGGCATCTTCGCGCGAATGATGGCTGGCCTGGCCGCCGAGCACGGCGAACAGAAGACTGTGATGATTACCTCTCGGGACATTGCTCTGCGATGCCCTACCGGGCAGTGATGCTAGATCATGTTTGGCAGTCTCAAGGACTAGCGCCGTGTGGCAACCCGTTGCGACGGGTGCCCGAAGGTCTTCCTCTCAGCAATCGCCATCGCAGCTCTCCTCATCTATTGCCTATGAGTCCTGAACCTAGTCAAAGCCACTAGATAGCAAGCATTAGAGCGGTGTGACGCAATGTTAAGCCAGATGCGTATCCCTCTCTGCCAGCCTGCGCTGGAGCCGCCAATAGAGGTTTGCCGTTGGCGCTTTTTATCGAGTGATGCTGTTGGCGACTTAGATCGTCACCGACTGAAAGTGTTGACCCAACCATCGCCTTGCCGATCATTGCGATCGCGCCTTGTGAATGGCTGAGGTTTTTCCGTTCGACCTATCGCTCTTTGATTGACCTACTCCAACGCCCGTGCCTGATCACGCAAGACAAATTTTTGGATCTTTCCGGTAGACGTCTTTGGTAAGGCTCCAAACACAACCGTTTTGGGCGCTTTGAAATGGGCCATGTTGTCCCGACAGAACGCTATCAGTTCCGCTTCGGTCGTGCTGACCTCGGGCTTCAGCTCGACGAAGGCACAGGGTGTTTCACCCCACTTTTCGTCCGGGCGCGCAACGACCGCTGCCTCCATTACCGCAGGGTGCTTGTACAAAACGTCCTCCACCTCGACGGATGAGATATTCTCTCCCCCCGAGATGATGATGTCCTTGGATCGGTCTTTCAGCGCGATGTAGCCGTCTGGATGCATCACACCCAGATCGCCTGACGCGAACCACCCGCCGTTGAACGCCGCATCGGTGGCGTCCGCGTTCTTCAGATACCCTTTCATCACCACATTGCCTTGCATGAAGATCTCACCCATGGTTTCGCCATCTGCCGGTACAGGCTCCAGCGTCTCGGGATTGGCTACCATCAGCCCAGATAGCGCTGAATAGGGTACGCCCTGTCGCACCTTCAGCGCCGCGCGATCCTCGGGACTTTGCGCATTCCATTCTTCTTTCCAAGCGCAGACGACCGAAGGACCGTATGTCTCGGTCAGCCCATAAACATGGGTCACCTCAACCCCCATCGCCTCCATTGCTTCGATGACTGCGGCGGGGGGCGGCGCACCTGCTGTCATCACCTTGATCTGATGGTCGAAGTCTTTCAGGTGGTCCGGCGCATGTGCCAGCATATTCAAAACAATCGGCGCCCCGCAAAAATGGGTAACCTTCTCATCCCGGAATGCGGCATAGATCGGTTCTGCCCGAACGGCGCGCAGACAGACTGACACCCCCGCATTCGCCGCCATCGCCCAGGGGAAACACCAGCCGTTGCAGTGAAACATCGGTAGGGTCCACAGATAGACAGAATGGCGCGGCATGTCCCAATCGAGCAGATCAGACTGCGCGTTCAACGCCGCGCCACGGTGATGATAGACGACGCCTTTAGGGTTACCCGTGGTCCCGGATGTGTAGTTCAGCGTGATTGCGTCCCATTCATCTTCGGGCAGCTGCCAATCATAGTCCGGGTCACCTTCTGCCAACAGAGCCTCGTAGGTTAGACCCGCCAGTCTTTCGCCGCCGTCAAAGCTGGGGTCTTCGATATCAACAACCAGAATGTCGTGCTCGATTTGTGACAGCGCCTCTTTGACCACCGCTGAGAACTCTGGATCAACCAGCAGAACCTTTGCCTCGGCATGGGCCAGGACAAAGGCAATGATCGGCGCATCCAGCCGCGTGTTAATCGCGTTCAGAACAGCCCCTGCCATCGGCACACCAAAATGCGCCTCATAAAGCTCGGGGATATTCGCGGCGATGATCGACACAGTGTCGCCGTTTCCAACGCCCCGCACCGCCAAAGCCGAAGCCAACCTGCGGCAGCGGCTATAGGTTTGCGACCAGGTATACCGGCGATCTCCATATACGACGGAGGGGTAATCCGGATACACCGCCGCCGTCCTTTGAATGAAACTGAGCGGGGATAACGGCGTGTAGTTCGCGCGGGTCTTGTCCAGATGACGCTCGTATATGTTGGTTGCTTGCATACGCCAATCCTCCCCATTCGCGTGTTGGCTGACTTGAGCACAAACATGCGCCGCTGACAAACCCGTAGAAATACGCCAAACCTGCGTTCTGGATGTATGCTAACATGTGATCTGGCCCTATATTCCAGCGGTCATTCGCGGTGATCTGAGCCATCTTGAACACATGCTATTGTGGGGCCTAGCCCACATCCTACACACCGCACCTGATTGAAAGGACATGTCATGGACGGAACGTTCAGTGAAAACGATCTTTCCCGCGTGGTTGAGGCCGATCGCGCTCATATCTGGCATCACCTGATCCAGCATAAACCCTTTGAAACCAATGATCCCCGCATCATCGTCGAAGGCAAGGGCATGCGTGTCTGGGACCAGAAAGGCAAAGAGCATCTGGATGCGGTCTCCGGTGGCGTCTGGACCGTGAATGTCGGCTATGGTCGCGAATCGATCTGCAAGGCCGTCTACGACCAGCTGATGAAGCTGTGTTATTTCGCCAATTCGGCGGGCTCGATCCCCGGTGCGCTGTTTGCGGAAAAACTGATCGAAAAGATGCCAGGCATGAGCCGGGTGTACTACACCAACTCAGGCTCTGAGGCGAACGAGAAAGCCTTTAAGATGATCCGTCAAATTGCGCATAAGCGCTATGGCGGCAAGAAAACCAAAATTCTGTATCGCGACCGCGACTATCACGGCTCGACCCTGGCTGCGATGTCGGCTGGCGGGCAGGATGAGCGCAACGCGCAATACGGACCGTTCGCACCCGATTTCATCCGCGTGCCGCACTGCATGGAGTACCGCAAGCACGAGCTGGACGGCGCGCCCGAAGAGAATTTCGGTGAATGGGCAGCGGATCAGATTGAAGAGGTGATCCTGCGCGAAGGCCCGGACACCGTCGGTGCGCTGTGCCTTGAGCCTGTCACCGCCGGGGGTGGCGTGATCGAAGCGCCCGAAGGTTACTGGCAGCGCGTACAAGAGATCTGCAAGAAATACGACGTGCTGCTGCATATTGACGAGGTCGTCTGCGGCGTTGGTCGGACTGGCACTTGGTTTGGCTACCAGCAATACGGCGTGAAGCCTGATTTTGTGACCATGGCTAAGGGTGTTGCTTCGGGCTATGCAGCCATTGCTTGCCTCGTAACCACCGAAGACGTCTTTGACATGTTCAAGGACGATGCGGCTGACCCCATGAACTATTTCCGTGACATCTCAACCTTCGGGGGCTGCACCGCTGGTCCGGCGGCTGCAATCGAGAACATGCGGATTATCGAGGATGAGAACCTGCTGGGCAATTGTGCGGCCATGGGTGACCGGATGACAGGCAACCTTCAGGCGCTGATGGAGAAGCACAAGGTCATCGGCGACGTCCGTGGTAAAGGCCTGTTCCTGGGCGCCGAGTTGGTCGCAGACCGTGGTAGCAAAGAGCCGGTGGATGAGAAACTTGCGCAGGCCGTGGTTGCCGATTGCATGGCGCAGGGCGTGATCATCGGCGTCACCAATCGCTCGGTCCCCGGTCGGAACAACACGCTGTGCTTCTCGCCCGCGCTGATCGCCACAGCGGATGATATCGACCAGATCACCGATGCGGTCGATGGCGCATTGGGGCGTGTGTTCGGCTGATATCCCGCCACAGTCGCCTACAGTAAACGCTTAGAAACCGGCGCTTCCGGCGCCGGTTTTTTACCCACATTTGTTTCAAATATAACCCTCAAACGACAGTGCGAAAGCTCCGCTAGTCGGCTTTTATGTTGACACTCCACCACTTTGGATGCGTCCCACGATAGGAGTGTGTGGTAGGGATCAAATCCTTCCGACCTGGGCTGTCGAAACATCCTGTCAACAGCGCAATTGTTGGCGCATCGTCGATCGCGCCCAAACTGCTTCCGCACTTTGGGCAGAAAGCGCGACTGGAATGGTCAGAGGACCGATAGGCGGTGGGTGCTCCTCCGGGTCCAGTCCAAGTTACTGAGTCCCTGGAAAACTCGACACATACGGCTGTTAGTGCACCGGTGTGCTGCTGACACATCCTGCAAGAACACGTGTGTGGGTTGAGCGCTGGCCCAAGGGCTTCAAACCGGATGTTCCCGCACAGGCATCCACGGGTGTAAGCAACAGCTTTCGGCATCGAACAAATCCCTGAGCCAGAACTACAACATGAAGCGAGTTCCGCCTGAACCTAAGACGATTGGCAGCGGTTCGATAGCCTAAATGACAAGACCAAGCATACCAAGCGATGCCCTTAGAAAGCTTGCTAAACGTTTGCACTACGATAGCGTGGACGCATTCAACCCAGCAATCGGAACCGTTTTCTATGATACAATTTTTTGCTCGTGGCCTCGCCCTTTCCATCGCTTTGATGTTCGCAGCCCCTGTCTCTGCCGACGATAGCAGCGGCTTCCCTCAGATCGTCGGTACTTGGCACGGCACCTATCTGGTGGCTTTTGCCAAATCGAACCCGAACCACGACAAAGGTCTGCTGCGAACCGAGATGGAACTGGAGATCACCAAGCTGGACGGCAACCTGATCACCGCCACCAACCGCTGGCGACGTATCGGTGAGACCGAGTGGATTGTCGAAGAAGCCATGGGCACCTTCAGTCTGGATGATCCTACCCGATTTGTGTTGGCTGAGGCCGGTATATCGGGGGATGATGTGTCATCCGGAATTTTCAATGGCGTCTACGTAGATGATGTAATCATGGTCACCTATGCAGGTCCGGGGACCGGCGTGGCCTTTGCGGCGCAGTTGGTGAAAAAGGACCAAAAGTAACCCAAGAACAGCTCGCCAAACAGGTCTTAAGTCCGGGCCTCTCGATCAGTAGATTGCGATAGCCGCAACAGCGACTTCTGACAGGCATACTTGTAGCTCTACACAGGTCCTGTGTGCGAGATTATGGCTGATGCCGGTCCGGGTGTGCGTCGGCAAAGGCCGGGTGGTTTGCGCAGGCGGCCTCGACGCTCAGTAGGCAGGGCATATCAGCCAGATCAACCTGATACCGGCGTGCGTTGTATAGCTGTGGGATCAGGCACAGATCAGCAAGGCCCGGCTGTTTGCCGGTGCAGTAGGGGGCTTGTTCGAAATTGCCGAGCAGGGTTTCAAAGGCCAATAGTCCCGGGCGGATAAAGTGCTTCATCCAGTCCCCAGGCATCCCGTCGACATCTCCGTTCAGCCGCGTCGCATATTGGGCCACCGACAGGTTACAGATAGGTTGGATATCGATCGCTATGCACTGGGCCAATGCTTGTGCTTTGGCGCGCGCGGCCGGATCGATGGGCAAAAGATCAAGATTTCGCGTCTGATCGAGATAGTCGATGATGGCCAGTGACTGGGTCAGTTGTAGGCCATCAATCTCAAGCACGGGCACCAGCCCCTGCGGATTTCGACCCAGATGCGGGTCAGATTTATGCGCCGCCTTCGTCAGATCGACCGAGACCGCGCGATACGCAATCCCGGCCAGATTCAGTGCAATCCGCACCCGATAGCTGGCTGATGAGCGCCAGTAGTTATAAAGGATGGTCTCGGTCATTCTGCACCTCCGACAGGCGTGTTGCATAAGATTAGATCAACGCGTCACCATCCGTAGGGATCGTCGAGAGCTGGGAGTACCGTTCCCATGCAGGTGCCAAACCCGATCACATAACCATCGCCCTTGGCGCGCCCCTTCAATGTCAGCGTGTCGCCATCCTGCACAAAGCTGCGGGTCTCGCCCGTTTCCAATGTTAGAGGCTCCTTCCCACCCCAGCTGAGTTCCAGCAACGATCCACGGTTTTGCTTTTCAGGGCCAGAGATGGTGCCCGATCCCAGCAGATCCCCGGTGTTCATCGGACAGCCAGATGTGGTGTGATGGGCCAACTGCTGGGCTGCGGAATAGTACATCTCGTTATAGTTGGTCCGGGCGATCACTGTCTCTGTCTGTCCCGCAGGGGCCATCGTCACTTCGAGATCGATATCGTAGAGCATCGGGCCGCAATCCTTCAGGTGATCGAGCAACTCGAACTCTCTCGCAGGGGTGTCGCAGCGAAACGGCTCGAGCGCGGCTTTGGTGACGATCCAGGGGCTGATCGAAGTGGCAGTAGCCTTGGCTTGGAACGGGCCCAATGGCTGGTATTCCCACGCCTGGATATCTCGGGCCGACCAATCATTCAGCAGCACATAGCCAAAGATGTTGTCATCTGCTTCTTGTACCGAGATCGGACCGTCAGATGGGGTTCCCACAATGGCACCCATCTCAAGCTCGATATCGAACCGCTGTGATGGCGCAAAACGGGGCAGGGCATCGTTGGGTCCCTTCAACTGGCCCCAAGGGCGGCGAATATCCGTACCAGACACTACAACTGACGAAGCGCGCCCGTTATAGCCAATCGGGATGTGCAGCCAGTTGGGTGGCAACGCATTTTCCGGCCCGCGGAACATGGTGCCCACATTCGTGGCATGGTGTCGACCGGCGTAGAAGTCAGTGTATTCGCTGACCGCCAAAGGCATGTGCATCTGCACGTCGTCCTGCGACACGAGCAGAGGTTCGACCTTGCCCTGCTCGTCCGTGCCTTCTGACAGCATCTCGGTCAGTCTGTTGCGCAATGCGGCCCATACGGCGGGCCCTTGTTCCATCAGAGGGTTCCAGAAGGGCAGGTCAAAGAGAGGGTCTTCGCCAAGCACGACCAGCCCAGTTTCTTCGGCTGCTGTGACATCAAGGACCATGTCACCGATGGCCACGCCGCAACGGGGATCGTCCTCTGCAACCGAGAAGACACCATACGGCAGGTTGTTCAGCGGAAAGGGGTGGGCCGGGTCATTGGCCGAAGTTACCCAGGATTTCATCAAAGGCATCTGTGATCCTTGTCTCTACAGTCTATTATGCGTCACGCAGGGATTTCAGCCCCAGCAAAAGGGCGGCAAGTATCATGAACCCGCCGCCAGCCCGATCCAACCATATTCGGGCCGAGCCCCTTAGCCGTGCGGCCAGCCAGCTGGCGCTGCCGCCATAGGCGGTCAGGAAAAGCCCGTCTATGACCAGATAAGTGGCGGAGAGGATCGCGAATTGGGGCCAGAATGGCAGCGCACCGTCGATAAACAACGGGAACAGAGCCGCGAAGAACACCACGGCCTTGGGGTTGGCAGCCGACGTGACAAACCCTTGCATCCATAGCGCCTTGCGGCTGGTGCGTGGCGCGGCTTGTGTGGTTTTGCGTTTTGCCCCCAGGATCATCTTGGCCCCGAGGAATACCAAATAGGTCACACCCAGCCATTTGATGACAGCCAGCGCCGTCCCTGAGGTCGCAATGATGGCAGCCAAACCAAGCCCAGCGGCCAGCATTTGCAGCAAGTTGGCCGTAAGGTCCCCGGCTGCCGTGAAAAGCCCGCGCCCCAAACCATTTGTTGCCGAGTTAGACAGCATCAACAATTGACTGGGCCCCGGAGTGCTCATCAGCAGCAGGACCGTGGCGGCATAGGTGATCCAAACATCAAAGCTCATCTCGGTCTCACTTTTTGCCGGGGCTGCCGTCGAACTTCTTTTCCAGCGAAGTCCAGCAATCGATGTAGTCATCCTGTAAAGGCGCTTCACTGGCTGCAAACTCGGTCAGGTGCTGCGGGAAGCGTGTTTCGAACATGAATGACATCGTCCGGTCCAGCTTGTCGGGCCCAAGATTGGCGTTCGAGGCATTTTCGAACGCCTCGCGATCTGGCCCATGCGGGATCATCATGTTGTGCAGGCTCATCCCGCCGGGGACAAAGCCCTGTGGCTTCGCATCATACTGGCCGTAGATGTTGCCCATCAGCTCGGACATGATGTTCTTGTGATACCAAGGCGGGCGGAACGTATCCTCTGCCACCATCCAGCGTTCGCGGAACAGGACAAAGTCGATATTGGCCGTGCCGGGTTGGCCTGACGGTGCCGTCAGGACGGTGAAGATCGACGGGTCCGGGTGGTCGAACAGGATGGCCCCAACCGGGCAGTAGGTGCGCAGATCATATTTATACGGTGCATAGTTGCCGTGCCATGCCACCACATCCAGCGGGCTGTGACCGATCTTGGTCACGTGGAATTGTCCGCACCATTTGATGGTTACGGTCGAGGGCACTTCGCGGTCTTCAAACGCAGCAACCGGGGCCTTGAAGTCGCGGGGGTTGGCCATGCAGTTTGCCCCGATTGGGCCACGGCCCGGCAGTTCGAATTTCTGTCCGTAATTCTCGCACACAAACCCACGTGCCGGCCCTTCCAGCACTTCGACGCGATACAGCAGCCCGCGCGGCAGAATGGCGATTTCCTTAGGCTCCAGATCGATGATGCCAAGCTCGGTGGTAAACCGCAGCCGACCTTCCTGTGGCACGACCAACAGCTCGGAATCGGCCGAGAAAAAGTAGTCATCAACCATCGACTCGGTCACAAGATAAATATGGCTGGCCATTCCGACCTGCGTATTCACATCCCCTGCCGTGGTCATCGTGCGCATGCCGGTTAGCCAGGTCAGACCAGCGTCGGAATGTGGAACCGGATCCCAACGGTACTGGCCCAAAGAGATCACATCTGGATCAATATAGGGGGCCGATTTCCAATAAGGCAGATCAATCTTCTCATACCGGTGCGAGTGTTTGACCGAGGGGCGAATGCGATAACACCAGGTTCGTTCAGGCGGGTTTGCGGTGAAGGCGGTGCCGCTCAGCTGCTCACCATACAGGCCATAGTTGCAGCGTTGGGGGCTGTTCATGCCCTGGGGCAGGGCACCTGGCAGCGCCTCGGTTTCAAAATCATTGCCAAAGCCGGGCATATAGCCGGAATGGGTTCCAACGGGCGTGCTAGCCTGCGTCAGACTGTGCGGTTCTACCGGACGATTCATTGGGGTTCCTCCGTTTGCTGCTTGTCGGATAATAGTTGTTTTTGTAACTAACAAGCATGAGAAACGATAAATTCCCCGATACCGACGGTTTTGACCTTCAGAACTTTTTGCCATTCCTGCTTAATCAGGCGGCAGAATCCGCCTCGATCGACTTTCAGAAAGTCTACAAGGACCGCTATGGGATGCTGCGCACCGAATGGCGTGTTTTGTTTCATCTGGGGCTCTTTGGCAGCATGACGGCCAAACAGATCGGACATCGGGCAAAGACGCACAAGACCAAGATCAGCCGCGCTGTGCATCAGCTGGAAAATCGCCGTTTTTTGAAACGCACGCGGGATGATCAAGACCGGCGCGTCGAATGGTTGGCACTGACACCGATGGGTGAATCGGCTTATCGCGAGTTGCGGGACATTGCCGTGCAATATGACGCGAAACTGGCGGGTCAGTTTGATGTAGACGAGATTGCGATCCTGCGAAAAATGCTAAGACGGCTGGCCGGTTTCGAATAGCCTCTGGTAGAACGGTGCATCCGTACCCATTTGTTGCAAAGAATTTACATGGACGCTCAAATGATCCCTTCTGACCGCCTTCCGCCTGCATTTTTCGACCTGATTGATTGGTTGGTCCGGAAAGGACTGGAAGGTGCCGGGCAGGAAGAACTGTTGGAGGGTTTCTGTTCCACTTTGGTGGATCAGGGTATCCCTTTGATGCGGTTCCATGCGGCACAGTCGACCCTGCACCCCGCCTATGGCGGCTTTGGCTACAGTTGGTACCGGGCCAGTGGCGGAACATCTGAGAAATTCGAGAACACGGACACACCAAGCGAGCAATGGTTGCGCAGCCCCCTGTATGCTTTGCTGAACGAAGATTTGGACGATATTCGTGTCAAACTGGTGGATCAAAATGAACCAAGCCGATTTCCGCTGCTGAATGAGCTGCGAGAGGAAGGTGCGACGGATTATTACGCGACCGGCATCCCTTTTGATCTGTCCGAACAGGTGCGCCACACCGGGCCCGAAAAGGTCAGCGACGGGGTGCTGATGTCTTGGACCAGCGATGCGCCAACGGGTTTTGAAGATGGTGACCTAGCGCGGATCAACGCGGTTTTGCCGCATCTTGGGTTGGCGCTGAAATCTGCAAAGAACCAGGTGATGTCAAAGGATCTGATGCGGGTTTATCTGGGGCGCGATGCCGGCGATCGGGTATTGTCCGGCGAAATACGACGCGGGTCTTTGCAACAGATTGATGCGGTGATCTGGACCTTCGATCTGGAAGGGTTCACCAATATGTCCGAGGATCTGCCCGGAGATCAGATCATCGAAATGCTGAATGACTATCTGGCGGTCGCAGTTAGTGTGGTTCACGATTGCGGTGGAAACATCCTCAAGTTTATGGGCGACGGGCTGATGGCCATGTTCGATGTCGGTGAAATTGACGCAGATGCCCGTGCTGCGCTATCGGCAGTACCCCTGCTTCAAACGCGGATGCAAGAGCTGAATACGCGGCGTGAGGCCGAAGGGCTTCCAGTATCAAACTACACGCTGGCCCTACATTCCGGCGAGATTCTGTATGGCAATATCGGATCGGAAACCCGATTGGACTTTACAGTGATTGGCCCGGCGGTAAATCAGGCCGCACGGATTGCGGGGATGCACAAATCTCTGGGTCAGAGAATCCTTGTATCGGACGACGTCGCACGCGCGGCCGATCCGTGCGAGCCCGAACTGATCTCGGTTGGGCGATACATGCTGCGTGGCGTGAATGAGCCCAAAGAGCTGTTTACCGTCTACAACCCGAACAGTTGATAGAGGCCTAAGGGGCGATACCGGAAAAAGACCCCTTGCCAATATAAATGTAATTACATAACAAAAATAGCTATGCTCGGTGCACCCCGGATCGGTTCGGTCTGACGCACCAAACAACCCAGATTTAACAGAACAGGTAGCATGCTATGACCGATACCCGGCTTCCCGTAACAGTTCTTTCAGGTTTCCTCGGCGCCGGTAAAACCACGCTGTTGAACCGTGTTCTGAACAATCGCGATGGCCGCCGGGTGGCGGTGATCGTCAATGACATGTCCGAAGTGAACATCGACGCCGATCTGGTGCGTGCCGACACCGAACTGTCGCGCACTGATGAGACATTGGTCGAAATGTCGAACGGCTGCATCTGCTGCACGCTGCGTGACGACCTGCTGGACGAGGTTCGCCGTTTGGCCGGTGAAGGCCGGTTTGACTATCTGTTGATCGAGTCGACCGGAATCTCCGAACCCTTGCCTGTCGCCGCCACATTCGATTTCCGCGATGAGTTTGGGCAAAGCCTGTCCGATGTATCGCGACTGGACACTATGGTCACAGTGGTCGATGCGGTGAACCTGCTACAGGACTATTCCAGCCATGATTTCCTGAGCGATCGTGGCGAGACGATGGGCGAAGAGGATGAGCGTACACTGGTACATTTGCTGACCGACCAGATCGAGTTTGCCGATGTGGTAATCCTAAACAAAGTTGACGATGCAGGGCCCGAGCGTGTGGATGCCGCGCGTAAGATCATTCGCAGCCTGAATGCAGATGCAAAAATTATCGAAACGAACCATTCCGATGTCGCGGTTGATGCCATTCTCGATACCGGGATGTTCGATTTTGAGAAGGCTCATGAGCATCCAATGTGGGCCAAAGAACTCTATGGGTTTGCGGATCACGTGCCGGAAACCGAAGAATATGGCGTTACCAGCTTTGTCTATCGTGCTCGGCAGCCCTTTGTGCCCGAGAAAGTCCTTGAGGTGCTGAACGGGGACTTGCCCGGCGTGATCCGTGCCAAAGGGCATTTCTGGATCGCCACGCGCCCGGATTGGGTGGCCGAGTTCTCGCTAGCGGGCGCATTGTCCTCGGTTCAGCCGCTGGGCACCTGGTGGGCAACGGTTCCCGAAGATCGCCGCCCGGATCACGAAAGCGCTCGGGCCTATATGCAGGCCCATTGGCAAGAGCCATGGGGTGATCGCCGGCAAGAGATTGTGTTTATCGGCAGCGGTATCGACTGGCCGACGCTCAAAGCGCGGCTGGATGCGGCTTTGCTGCCAGCCATGGCTGCGGCCCGTGTCGAAGACCTGCCGGATCTGCCCGATCCCTTCCCGCTGTGGCGACGGGCCGAGGCTGCGGCATGAGCTTTGTCCGGGAGGTTGTGAAGGATGCCGCTATAGGTGTTGGCGTCGCCTCGAACCCTGAAGATCTGAGCGCGATTCATCACCCAGGCTGTGCTGCTGCGATCTGGCGCAGAGCTCCCTTGACCCGCTTTCAGGGCTGGCTGGACGCGCTTGAACCGGAAGAACTGCCCAAGGCACGTATGATCCTTCGGCCGGACGCGGTACGCGATGCGCTGGGCAAGATTTGTCAAACCTCGGGCACCCCGGAATGTGTCGAGCGAGACCGGCTGATCGACGATGTTGCCGCGTTGTCCGCAGTGTTTTCCGATGTGATGCAGGCAACATGGGTGCGGTTGCGCCTGGACGTTGTCGCAACAAATGCCTGTCGACGGTTCCACATTGATGCTGTCACAGCCCGGCTTGTTTGCACATACCGTGGGACGGGAACGCAATATGGCATCTCCTCCAATGGAGAAGATCCAAGGCGGGTGTTCACTGTCCCGACCGGATCGCCAATCCTGCTGCGCGGAACCCGTTGGCCGGAGACCCCGAGATCAGGCCTCCTGCATCGATCACCACCCATTGAAGGCACGGGCGAAACCCGGTTGCTGCTGGTTCTTGATCCAATTGTTGATCCGGCGGAAGAAGTTGACCCGGTTCTGTATCACTGAAAGGCTGCTCGTGTTTGGGCGTCGAGCGATCAGAAATCGATTTCCACGCCCGGCAGGTTCAGCTCACGCATCATGTCGCGCAGCTCCTGCCGGGCGGCGATGTTTGAGATGTTCAGCTGTTTAACCCCGATGTCCTTAAGGTCCAGCAAGGTCAGCCCGCGAGGGAACAATTCGCGGAAAATCACACGTTCCGAGAAGCCAGAGGCAACGCGGAAGCCGATGCGCTGCGACAGCAGCTCAATCGCACGCTGCATCTTTTCCTTGTTGACCATGCGCTGGGTACCAACCCGGTTGCGTACGACCACCCAATCGATGGGTTTCAGACCGGCCTGTGCCCGCAGTTGTCGTGCGTTCCAGACCATTTCGGAATAGACCGAGGGTCCAAGAATCTTTTCACCCTTTGAATCGATGCGCGCCAGCAGGTCAAAATCGATAAAGCTGTCGTTCAGCGGCGTGATTAACGTATCTGCCAGTGAATGTGCCACCTGGCTGAGTCGGGTGTGCGATCCCGGACAGTCGATCAAAATGAAGTCACTGTCGCTTTCCAGTTCGGCTACAGCGGCGGACAGGCGGTGATCATAGATGTTCTCCCCGGGTTTCAGCGTGCTCGCGTCGATCTCAGGCAGGTCGTGGTGCAACGGGCTGGGTAGTGTCAAATCGGTGCTTTTCAGAAAATTGCTGCGGTTCTCAAAATAGCGGCCAAGGCTGCGCTGGCGCAGGTCCAGATCCAAGGTGCTAACCTTATTGCCCAGACGGGCCAGTGCCGTTGCTACATGCATCGAGACGGTCGATTTCCCGGCGCCGCCCTTTTCATTCCCGACTACAATGATATGTGCCATGCTTGTATTCCCAAGTCCCGCCGTGCTTGTCTACACGTTGTTAGAACCCACTATATGTTGTGTCTGAAGGGATGAAAAGAACCTCTGACCGTGGTTTGTGGCGATATCCAAGACAATTATGGAAAACTCAACTACCTTCGCGGGTTAACACGGGGTGCTTGCTAAACTGGTGCGGCTGATTCACTGTCAAATCAAAGGCCGGGCAGGGAGTTTCGGATTTGGAGCATCTGTTTCTGAACGTTTTAAACGTGGTTTTGCCGGTGCTGATCTGTGCGGGCATCGGGTACGGATTGGCGCTGATCAAAGCGCCTTTCGATAATAAGGTGATTGGGGGGATTGTCTCGAAAGTCGGCTATCCAACACTGATCATATCTCACCTAGCGGCCACCAATCTGGATGTGAGTACGTTTCTGGACATGATGAGTGCTGCGGCTTTATGAGTGCTGCGGCTTTGGCCGTGGCGGGATTTGGCGTTTTGGGATTTGCCGCACTTAAGATGCTGCGCCTGCCGGTGCACGCTTTTTTTGACGCCATTGATGCATGGCAATGTAGGCAATATCGGCCTGCCGATCACGCTACTGGCGTTGGGGGATGCGGGTATGGCTTATACGATGGCGTTTGTCGTTGTGGTGTTGATCAGTATCTTCACGGTGGGCATGTGGATCCCCGCCGGAGAATTCTCACCCAAAAAGCTAGCGACTTCACCGATCATCTATGCGGTGGCGGCATCGCTGATCCTGATGAGTACAGGCAAAAGCTTGCCGCAACCAATTGCCAAGTCGTTCGATATCTTGGGTGGTTTGTCTATCCCGTTGATGCTCCTGACGCTGGGCCACACGCTTGCTACATTGAAGATATCTAGCCTTGGGCGCGCTGTTTTGTTGACCGGGCTGCATCTTGTCATGGCCGTGGGGATCGCCAGCGCGCTGATCTGGTTCTTTGGCTTCACCGGTACAGAACGGGGCGCGCTGATCCTTTGCTGCCTGATGCCATCTTCGGTTGCGACTTATCTGTTCATTGACCAGCAGGTGCCGGAATATGGGCCCGATGTAGCCGGGTTCATTCTCGTGTCGACACTCACGACCATCCTTGTGCTGCCGGTAGCACTTTCCATTTGGGTATGAGCCTATGGAGCGATTGATCTTGTGCTGTGAATTCTGTCCGCAAAACTGAAAACAACTTTGTTTCTAGACCATTGTCGGTGGCGCGGGCTGCCTGCTGTCCCAGTTCTCGATCAGCAAGGACAGTGGGAAATCTGGTGTGAACGGGCCCCAAAGGGGCATACCTTCCACTAAGTTCTCCTCCTGCGGAGAAACGTCGGTGTCGTGATCCAGTGGGCTTGCAACAGCAGCGTGGGACAGCAGAGCTGCAGTTGCTGTAACGGCGAGCAATTTGGTTGGCGATAGCATTGCAATCTCCTGGGTAACACTTTGGTACCCTTTAGATGTTCATGCGATCTGCCTTCCTCATGGGCAATAGATTACGATTTCTTAATTCAAACACGCAGCGGACGGCCCAAAGAAAAAGGCCGCCCCAAGGGACGGCCTCTCGCATTCGAACCGGGTCAGACTTAGAAGCCCAGACCTTCGTATTTCTTTTTGAATTTCGACACGCGGCCGCCAGCGTCCAACAGGCGCGACGAACCACCGGTCCATGCCGGGTGTACGGAGGGATCGATTTCCAGAGCCAGCTGATCGCCTTCGGCACCCCAAGTGGATTTCATCTGAACAACGGTGCCATCGGTCATTTTGACGTCGATGACGTGATAATCGGGATGGATGTCTTTTTTCATCTTTCCGTTCCTTACGCTTCGGCGCCAGCTTTGGGCTTGTAGTTGGTGACTTCTGCGATACGTGCGGATTTACCGCGACGGGTGCGCAGGTAGTACAGTTTGGCGCGACGGACGCGGCCGCGGCGGACAACGGTGATGCTGTCGATGTTGGTCGAATGCAGGGGGAACACACGCTCCACGCCTTCGCCAAACGAGATTTTGCGAACGGTGAACGAACCGGCGATCCCTTCGCCGCCCTTGCGCGCGATGCAGACGCCTTCGTAGTTCTGCACACGGGTGCGCGACCCTTCGGTCACCTTATAGCCGACACGGATGGTGTCTCCGGCTTTGAAATCGGGGATGTCTTTCCCCAGGGCGGCAATCTGTTCCGCCTCTAGCTGTGCGATCAGGTCCATCGCATTTACTCCTATCTGCTCGTGGTTGGTCCACGAAGTTTGGGCACGGGCTGAGAGCTCTTGGTCTTCACCGGGTCCTGCGAACAGCCCGCCAGAGGTCAGATCGAATGTTCCTTTTGCCTGGTCCGTTCCTGTCGCGCCTTGGCTGAAGAAAGCCGGGCGTTACGTCAGACAACAAACCAAAACACCGGAGTCGCGTCTCGCGGCACCGGATTGCGCTGATTTAGGGGGTTTGAGGGCAGGGATCAAGCCTAAATTGCAGGCGTCGCCGGTAAGAATTCGCCGCTTTGAAACTGCGCCGTTGCCTTGGCGGGTGGTTCAGGCATTCTGGGGCCAATTCAACGAGCAGATATTTCAGAAACAGGACAATGTCATGCGGTTTTCCGTTTTGCTGGCACTTGTGGGCCTTACCGTGATCTCATGCGGGCGACAGGGGCCGCCGCCACAGGTTGTCGAGCAGGTTCCAGGCGTGGATCGAACGGCCCCTTCGGTGATCTATCCGGACTTCGGTGACGCCGACCCGCATGATTGGGAGGGGCGGCATCCCGGGCTTTATCCTGTGCATGGGTTGGATGTGTCCCGCTGGCAGGGGCCGGTTGATTGGCGCCAGGCCAAAGCCTCAGGGATCAGCTTTGCCTTCCTTAAGGCGACCGAAGGCGGTGACGTAGCAGATCCGCTGTTTCAGGATCATAGCCGGGGCGCGCAGGCAGCAGGTGTGCCGTGGGGGGCCTATCACTACTATTATTTCTGCCGATCTGCGCGGGAACAGGCGCGTTGGTTTATCCAGAATGTGCCCAAAGGTGCAGACCTGCCGCACGTGCTGGATTTGGAATGGACGCCACATTCAAGAACTTGCACCTTACGCCCCGATGGCCGCACTGTCCGGGCCGAGGCGCAGCGCTTTCTGGACATCCTTGAACGCCACTATGGCCGCAGGCCCATCGTCTATACCACCGTGGATTTTTACGAAGACACTCAGATCGGACGCCTGCCCAAGACTGATTTCTGGCTAAGGTCGGTCGCAGGGCACCCGAGCAAGGTTTATCCGCGGGCGGTTTGGCGGTTCTGGCAGTATACCGGCACCGGATTGGTTCCGGGGGTCCAGGGTAAAGTGGATATCAACGTCTTTCACGGTACACCGGAGACCTGGACCTATTGGAAGAGAGGGGCACTCTGAGCAGCATCGGAGGGCCAACCCTGAGGTGAACATCGAAAGGCTAGTCGAATCCCTCATCCGAGGATCCGCTGTACTCTTCCCAGATATCCGGACGGCGTTCGCGGGTGATCTGTTCAGCCATCTTATGTCGCCATTCGGCGATGCGGCCGTGGTGGCCGGACATCAGAACCTCTGGTATTGGATGACCCTTCCATTCGGCGGGGCGGGTGTATTGCGGGTGCTCCAGAAGACCCGAGGAAAAGCTCTCTTCTTCGGTCGACGCCTGATTGCCCAGTACACCGGGGATCAATCGAACCGTAGCGTCGATCAAGGCCTGTGCCGCAATCTCTCCCCCGGTCATCACGAAATCGCCGAGCGAGACCTCTTGCACACCATAATGTTCAAGCACGCGTTCATCGACACCTTCGAACCGACCGCATAGTAGGGTCATGCCATCGCAACGCGCCAGATTTTGCATCATCTTCTGATCCATCCGACGGCCACGCGGGCTAAGGTAAATCAGCGGCCAGTTGCCTTGAACACCCGCCATCGAGTGCTCGATGGCGTCGCCCAACACATCTGCACGCAGGACCAT
This sequence comes from Ruegeria sp. H3, assembly GCF_056533095.1. Classification (NCBI taxonomy): domain Bacteria; kingdom Pseudomonadati; phylum Pseudomonadota; class Alphaproteobacteria; order Rhodobacterales; family Roseobacteraceae; genus Ruegeria; species Ruegeria sp. H3. The sequence continues at coordinate 35,817 of NZ_JBQFOD010000013.1, forward strand.
ACCCGCGCCCCCACCTGCGGGTGTGTCATCCACGTTTCGATGCTTGCCGATACCGAACTGTCGCAAGTCCACAGTTTCCAGCTGCCATAAGCCGTCCTGTAGTGCTTTGCCTGTTAGGCTTTCACCCAAGAGACCGGGAAATGCGGCCGGGAACAAGGTTATGATCTTGGCCTTCCACACCCCATGCAAATCCGGTGTGGGCGTCATCAACTCACGTGGTTTCAAGGTGGGGCGGATGGCTTTGCGTCCGTGGGATTTGCTTGGTTTATCGGTCATGTCTGATCCGCCAACGCGCGCCGGGCGCTTTTGATAAGAGCTTTCTTACGCGCAACCAGCGCTGTGTCCTCCAACGAGGAGCGATTGAGTGCCAGCAATTCGGTCAGTGCATCCTGCGGCAGACTGGTGTTGGACTTTGACGGCGGTACAAGCTTGGATGCTTTGTCTTGCGGCAGCCCCAAAAACTCTGCGAAGGGGGTGCCGGGGCCAAAGCGGGTTTCTTGCAAATGCTCCAGCCATCTTGTCTGCACATGCACTTCGGGAAGTCTTTCCTGGATTCTGTCGGCGACAGTCGGCAAATCTGGAAGGTGATCCAGCGCCGCGCAAAATGCATCGAAATCCTCAACCAGGCGTCGGCGCTGCAGATCATGAGCCCAAAGGCTGCGCAGCCATTCAGAGCGTTCGCGCAGCGACAGATAGATGGTGATGTCGACCCCGTCCCTGATCAGTTGGCGGCGAATGGTGCCCACCAATGTCGATGCAAGCTCGGGCATGGCGGCGTAGCCTTCGGCGCGATTTCTGCTTGGCCGCAGGCCGCCAAAGTTCTCCTCGCTGAGGATCAGACCCCGGCGCGTTCCGAAATCGATCTGCCCCAAAAACATGTTCATCTTGCTGCCGAATGTGGCCAGCGTGTCGTCCAGCCGATAGACCGAATGGCGCGTCGCTGCGTTTGCCAGACCCGATTTCCGCGTTTTGTAGGGCAAGACCAGTGAATAATGCGGCCAAATCAGCTCGCGATTTTCATAGAGAAAGGATTGCGCCGCAGTGGTGCCAGTTTTGTGCAGCCCAAGATGCAGCAAAACGCGCCGCATCAGATCAGCCCTTCGGGCGGGTCTGCAACGATGCGGCCCTTGTCCAAATCGACTGTCGGCACCGCCTCAAGCGTGAAGGGCAGCAGGACAGTTGATTTCAGCCCTGGCCCATGCAGTTCCAATAGGTCGGCTGCACCATGGTTCTGAACGGATTTCACCTGTCCCAGCAGGGTGCCGCCGGTGTCAAAAACCTCAAGCCCGATCAGGTCGGCGTGGTAAAACTCGTCATCGGGCAAAGATGGCAATTGATCGCGGCGCGCAAACAGGCGCAGGCCCTTCAAATCGTCTGCCTCTTCCTTAGTTTCCACTCCGCCCAATCGTGCGGCGAACCCGTTCTTGATTGTGCGGGTCAGAACCAAAGGATAGCGTTCTTTGCCAGCTTCGTCGGTCAGTGGAGAATAGCTCTCGATATCCGATGGTTCAGCGCAATAGCTTTTTAGCCGCACTTCGCCGCGCACCCCGTAAGAGCCCGCTATGGTGCCGACACAGATCAGATCACTCATTTGCACCACCCGAAGTTACGCATATGCCGCTTTTCCACTCTCCCAGACCCTCGCAGGCCTCGCGTTGATTGCTGCGTTCAAAGAACACACCGACAATAAAGGCGATCACCAGCAGGATGGGAAGGCGTAACAATCCAAACATCAGCTATCGTACCTCGATGGCAAGAGCATCATCCCGACATTCCCAACCCGCCCGTTCCAATTCTGGCGTGTCGGACGTCTCTTCCGGCCAGCCGATGCAGAAATAACCGATCAAACGCCAGGAGTTTGGGATGTTAAGGTCACGGCTCAGCAGGTCGGGATCTAGTATCGAAACCCAGCCCAGCCCAAGCCCATAGCTACGCAGGGTCAGCCAGAAAAGGGTAACCGCTGACACGACCGAATAGCGCCGCATCTCGGGCATCGAGCCCGCGCCCAGCCCAAGCCCCTTATCGGTGCTGTCATCGCAGAATACCGCCAGTTGTACCGGGGCCTCTTGCATGCCTGAAAGTTTCAATTGGCTGTAAAGCTGCGCTTTTTCGCCCGAATAGCCTTTCAGGGTCTCTGCGTTTGCGGCTTGGAAATTTTTCAATGCCGCATCACGTGCGACTTGGCTTTCGACGCGGATGACGCGCCAGGGCTCGCTTAGCCCCACCGAAGGGGCCAGCCGAAACGCGTCGAGGCAGCGCGTCAGCACTGCCTCGTCAATTGCGTCAGTGCGGAACCGACGCACATCGCGCCGGAGCCGCATCAACAGATCGAACTGCGTGCGAAAGTCGTCAGTGAAGGCCTGATCCCGCACGTGCCCGCCTGCTTATTCTTCAGCCGCTGCAGCTTCTTCTTCAGCCGGAGCTTCAGCCGCTTCAGTTGCCTCAGCAGCCTTTGCTGCTTTTTCTTCGGCGCGTTCCTGAGCTTTCTTGCCCGGGGTCCCCTTGTTGGGGTTGTTGCGCTCGGCCTTGTCGCGTGCGCCGGCTGCTTCCAACATACGCGCGATACGGTCGGTGGGCTGTGCGCCCTGATCCAGCCAGTACTGGATGCGCTCCATGTTCATTTTCACACGCTCTTCGCTGTCTTTCGGCAGCAGCGGGTTGTAGGTGCCCAGTTTCTCGATGAAACGGCCGTCACGGGGCATGCGGCTGTCAGCAGCCACGATGCGGTAGAAGGGACGTTTTTTCGAGCCGCCGCGGGCGAGACGAATTTTCATTGCCATGATGGTATCTCCTTTGAATGGCGTATCCGGGATTTGCCCGGTTCAGTTCTGATGTTTCTTGTGGTGTCGGATGACTTCCTGAATGATGAAATTCAGGAAAGCCTTGGCGAAATCGGGGTCCAGATCGGCCTCTTTCGCCAGGTCTTCTAACCGTGCGATCTGCGCTGCTTCGCGCGAGGGATCGGACGGGGGAAGGTCGTGTGCGGCCTTGAGCTTGCCAACGGCCTGTGTGTGCTTGAACCGTTCGCCCAGCGTATAAACAAGGATCGCATCCAGCCGGTCGATGCTTTCGCGATGCTCTTTCAACAGCGTGGCAGCCTGTGTCACGGGGTTGGTCATTGGCCGGTCCTTTCGGTGGTCAAGTCAATCTGCGGGTGCCGCCAGATCTGGGCGCGTTTGCCCAATAGCTCGGCGTTTTCAATCTCCAGCGTCGCACCGAGCCGTTCGGCCAGCGCGCGCGAGCGGTCATTGGCATGGGCGATATAGCTGATCACGCCGTTCATCCCCTGATGCCGAGCGGCATGCGAGCGCGCAGCCTGTGCCGCCTCAAAGCCCAGCCCCTTGCCCTCGGCGTGCTCCATCAGCGTCCAGCCCAGTTCGGGCTCGGCCCATCCAGGGGCGTCGATCATACCGGCCCAGCCCACAAATGCGCCGCTGGTCTTCTGGGTCAGATGCCACAGGCCAAAGCCTTTGAGCGCCCAGTGCCCCAGACGGTTGGCCAGAGAGCCCCAGCTTTCTCGCGCATCCTTGGGGCCGCCGACCATATGGCTGCGTTCAGTTGCGAAAAACGCGGTCATCGCGGGCAGATCATCCAGATGCGGCGCACGCAGGATCAGACGCTCGGTTTCAACGGTCGGAATAGTGAATGAGGTCATGCGTAGGCCTCCATCCCGCCGTCGCCATCGGTGGCGAGGTGGCGATACACCAAGGTAACGCCGTCCTCTTCAACGATTTCGCGTTCAACAAAGGCGCCGAGCCGTTCTGCCAGACGTTGAGAGCGTTCATTCCCTTTGACGATAAAGCTCGCCAAAGTGTCCCAGCCGAGTTGCTCGAACGCAAAACCGCGCGCAGCGCTCGCAGCCTCAAACGCATAGCCGTGGCCCTCACCTTCCTCGGTGAAGATGAAACCAAGCTCTGGCTCTGGGTCTTCCGGTTCGAACCCCAGAACCACGAACCCCAGCAGTTGACCGTCTGCCTTCGCAACAACCGACCAAAGGCCATGGCCGCGCAGCGACCAGATGGCGACCATCTGAGCGAAATCATACCATGCGTCTTCACGCGACATGACAGTTAGGTACCGCGCGCGCGGACTGGCCACGATCTGGGCGTAGGTGTCGAAATCCGACAACTGCGGCGCGCGCAGAACCAGACGCTCGGTTTCGAGCGTTGGAATGGCACCCGCTACCCGAGCCGCCAGCTCAGCCCCCTGAGCATTTGGCGCAGCTTCGAACCGGAAGGTCATGCGTAGGCCTCCGATCCGCTTTGCCGCTCATCAGGGTGAGGGTGACGATAGACGACATCTTCGGGGTCCGGGCGCGCTGCGCTTGGGTCTTCACTTGCCCCAAGCCGCTTGGCCAACGCGATTGAACGGGTGTTAGGCGCATCGATATAGCTGACCAAAGACGTCAGTTCGGTATTCCCAAACGCCCAGTCACGCGCGGCGCAGGCCGCTTCGAATGCATAGCCCTTGCCTTCAAAACCGGGAAAAATACACCAGCCGATTTCGGTTTCCGGGAATTTCGGAGGTTTGTTGATCCCGACCTGCCCAATGAACTCACCGGTTTCCGTCAGATCGACGGCCCACGCGCCAAACCCAAGAAACTGCCAACTGGCCACGTCCGAGCCCAGCATAGACCACAGGTCCTGCGCCGAGTACGGCCCATCCATATACTTCGCCCAATCAGTCGCAAACAGCTTCGCCATCGGCTCGAAATCCTCAAGCCGGTGGTGGCGCAGTGTCAGGCGCGTGGTAGATATGGTGGGCGCAAGGGTCACGTTACTTTTTCTTTCCAAACCCGCTCAGACCCGGCGGAAGCGCCATGCCACCGCCCATGCCGGGCATCTTGCCACCCATCGCTTTGGCCGCTTGTTCCAGCGCTTTGGGGTCCATGCCTGCGGCCATGTCTTCGGGGCTGGGGCCGCCTTTGCCGAACATGCCTTTCATGGCCTGTTTCAGCATCTTGCCTTTGCCCATCTTGCCCATTTTCTTCATCATGTCCGACATCTGCCGGTGCATCTTGAGCAGTTTGTTGAGGTCGCTGACCTCCATCCCCGAACCAGCGGCGATCCGTTTCTTGCGGCTGGCTTGCAGCAGTTGGGGATTGGCGCGTTCGCGTTTGGTCATCGACTGGATCATAGCGATCTGGCGCTTGAGCACCTTGTCATCCATGCCCGCCTCTTCGACCTGTTTGGCCATCTTGCCCATGCCCGGCATCATGCCCATCATGCCTTGCATGCCGCCCATCTGGATCATCTGCTCCAGCTGCATCTTCAGGTCGTTCATGTTGAACTGACCTTTGACCATGCGCTTCATCATGCGCTCGGTCTGTTCCATCTCCATCGTTTCCTGGGCTTTTTCGACCAGGGCAACGATGTCGCCCATGCCCAGAATACGACCGGCGATCCGGTCCGGCTCGAAGGTTTCGAGCGCGTCCATCTTTTCGCCCAGACCGACAAAGCGGATGGGCTTGCCGGTGACCGCGCGCATCGACAGTGCCGCACCGCCACGTCCGTCCCCGTCCATCCGGGTCAGGACCACGCCAGAAATGCCGACCTTGGCGTCGAACTCTTCGGCCACCTCAACGGCGACCTGGCCGGTCAGACCATCGACGACCAGCAGGGTCTCGCGCGGATCAACCGCATTGCGAACCTGCTCGACCTCGTCCATCAGCACTTCGTCGATATGCAGACGACCGGCTGTGTCGAGCATATAGACGTCATAGCCGCCCAGCGTTGCCTGCTGCTTGGCGCGTTTGGCGATATCAACCGGTTTCTGGCCGGGCACGATCGGCAGCGTATCGACGCCGACCTGCGTGCCCAGAACGGCCAGCTGATCCATCGCCGCCGGGCGATAAACGTCCAGCGAGGCCATCAGGACCTTCTTGCCCTCTTTCTCTTTCAGGCGTTTCGCCAGCTTACCGGTGGTCGTGGTCTTACCCGAGCCCTGCAGACCGACCATCAGGATCGGGGCAGGCGGGTTGTCGATCTTCAGCGCGCCGGGGTCTTCCTCACCATGCAGGGTATCGACCAGCGCGTCGTGTACGATCTTGACGACCTGTTGGCCGGGGGTGATCGATTTCGTAACCGCTTGACCGGTGGCCTGTTCCTGCACCTTCTTGACGAATTCACGCGCCACCGGCAGCGAGACGTCGGCCTCAAGCAGGGCAACGCGAACCTCGCGCAGGGCGGTCTTGACGTCTTCTTCGGACAGGGCACCCTGTTTGGTCAGCCGGTCAAAGACGCCGGAAAGGCGTTCGGATAGATTTTCAAACATGCCTTCGGCCTCCTTAGCCGGTTATCTGGTGACGCGTCCTAGATAGGATGCGTCGGTTAAATGCACAAACGCCCCCTCCCACTGAATTAGACGTGGGGGTAATGCCAAATGGCATTGCCCCCACGGGCGAAACTCGCTGGTGGGGGGCGATCCCTGAACGACTCAAGGGACCGGAAGGTCAAACGCTTCCGGATGTTTGGGGGCGATTTAGGTCGGTTGGCTGTCAGAGTCAACCGTATCTACTGATAGCCAGTCGTTGATGACATCGACGATGCGCTTCGCGTCTGATCCCGGTGAGTAGGCCAGAATGATCGGATGACGTCCCGCGCTCATGCCCTTGTCCAGAACCAGAGTGGGTCTGTAACGCGGTTTTGCCACCCAAGAAGGCGTTTGCGCTGCGCTTTCCACTTCGGCATGCGATAGCTCGGACAGCGTGTGTTCGATGGCTTCATATCCCAAGATCGATTTCTGGCGAATAACGATGGTGCTTTTGGCGCGATCAAATATGACCTGAACGCGCCGAACCAAAAGATAAAAACTCCAGACGCCAAAGGCAGCTCCGGCGATGATCAGTGCCAGACCGTACCATAAAGCGGTGCCTCCGGCCCAGATCAGCAACAGACCAGATGCGGCAAAAATCAGCGTGTTCAAAGAAAACAGGATGCCGAAAAACCAGGGTTTGTGGCTTAGGATCAACTGGTCCGGCGTATTGAGCGTGACTTTCATGGCGGCACGCTAGCATCGATTATAAGGGCTGTCGTGGCTTGTATTTGCCCGCACGCTGCGCGATGAGCGTGCCAGACAGGAGGTTTCCCATGGACGCATCTTCCGCTTTTCAAGATACATTGCCGCTCAGCTCGGATGCGCTGTTGGCGCAGCTGGATGCTTGGGAGTTGACCTACCGCCTACACACTCATGTCCCGTTGCGCACCGTTGAGGAGTCTAAGGCGGTTGAAGATCAGTTCATGATCCCTGGCGAAAACGCGCTGCGCCTCAAGAACCTTTATCTGCGCGACAAGAAAAAGTGGAACTATCTGGTGACGCTGGAGCAAAGCCGCGAGATCGATTTGAAAGCGCTGGGCGCCGAGTTGGGGGTTGGCAGCCTGTCCTTTGGATCTGCGGATCGGCTGTTGCAAAACCTCGGTATCCGCCCCGGTGCCGTAAGCCCCCTGGCGATGATCAACGGCGTTCAGAATGATGTACGGTTTTTCATGGACAGCGCCGCGCAGCAGGCGGATGTCATTTACATGCATCCACTGGTCAATGACCGGACCATTGCGATCTCTCTTGGTGACCTGATGGCGTTTTTTGAAAAGACAGGATGTGACGTGAACTGGTTGCCCTAGGCCCCCTCCAGGGCCAGCGCAAGCGCGGCTGCTACATGGGCAGCAGAGGGGTTCACGAACAAATGTCCGTCTGCCTCAAACACGGGATCGTCCAGATGATCGGGAAATGCCAAGGGCAGTTCGGTGCAGGCCAACAGCACTGCGGTGCCGGGTTCAGCATGCCGGTTGCAGAAGGCCACCAATCGCGCGCGTGCGGTACTTGACGCGCCGCCGTAGAAATCACGGTCGATCATGGCTTGCATCTCGGCGATGTCTGCCTCGGGTAGAGTGTCATTTGCCGAAATACTTTCTTGGGCCAGACGATCTGCGTAGTTTCGGGCCAGCATTGTGACGCTTGTCCCTAGCACCAGTGCTGTCTTGCAACCGGTGGCTTTCGTCACCTCCGCGGTCGCGTCGAAAATGCTCAGGATCGGCATCGTCACACCCTGGCGGATTGCATGAAGTCGTGCATGGGGGGTGTTCGACGCAATGATGCCAAAGTCACACCCAGCGCGCTGGAGCATCATCAAAGCGTCACGGAATACCGCATCAAAATCTTGCCAACTGCTTTCATCGCCAGCAACACCGCGCAGGGCGCGGGTTTTGGCCTGCGTCACCGACTCGATTGTCATTGGTGGCACAGGCAGCGGCGACCCGTGGCTACGTGCTGCAAAATGCCGGCCAGAGCCTTCCGCAATAGCCCGATAATAGTCGGCGGTCGAAGCCCAGCCAACGCCGCCAAGTATTCCGATCTTCTTCATGGTCTATGTCCAACCCGCAGCCACTATCAGCAGCAGATTGGACATATCCGATCAGATTGGCCAGACCGATTAAGCCGCCAGTTCCAAGACTGCTTTGTGCGCGTTCTGAACTGAAGTGTCCGGATCGATGGCCAACTGGTCAGCGGCAACAACATCGACATCATGAATGCCAATAAAGCCCAAAACATGTTTCGCATAGCCGGTTGCGAAATCGACCTCGGATCCAATAGCGGTACCGCCCGAGGCAATGGCCAAAACGGCTCGCTTGCCCTCTAGCAGGCCTTTGGGACCGTTTTCACTGTAGGAAAAGGTCAGGCCAGCCCGCGCCACCAGGTCGATCCAAGCCTTGAATGCTGCGGGTACCGAGAAGTTGTAGATTGGCAAACCAATGACAATTGTATCAGCTTGCTGAAGCTCTTCAACCAGTTGATCTGATAAGGCCAGTTGATCCCTTTGCACCGCATCGCGCTGATCGGCGGGAGTGAAGTTGGCCGCGATCCAGTCTTCAGTTAACAGCGGCAGTGGCGATGCCAGATCACGCCGGATAATCCGGCTCGCCCCCAGGTGCTTGACGATGCGGTCAGACAGGTCTCGGGTCGCAGACCCGCTGCGGCGGGCCGACGCGTCAATGTGCAGGATGGTCTTGGTCATTTTCATGTCCTTTGGTCGAGAGTTATCTTATGACCGATGATATGAATATTGTTTTTTCGAACAAAACTCGAATATACCAACATCTAATGTTGGAAATTGCACAATAGTGAAAACGCTATGGATAACTGGGACGAAGTGAGAACGGCCTATCAGGTGGCTCGCATGGGTACTGTCAGCGGTGCGGCCGATGTATTGGGTGTACACCATGCGACCGTCATTCGGCATATCGATGCGATCGAGGCTCGGTTGGGGGTGAAGCTGTTCCAGCGTCATGCCCGCGGGTACACGCCGACCGAAGCGGGCGAGGATCTGCTGCGGGTGGCGCAGGCGACCGAGGATCAGTTCAATCAGCTAGTGGGGCGGATGAAAGGCCGTGGTGACGATGTCTCAGGCGAGTTGGTGGTAACGTCGTTGTCATCGCTCGTACCTTTATTGGCTCCTGCGCTCAGCGAGTTCCAGCAAGCCCACCCGGACCTGATTGTGCGCTATCTGACCGGAGATCGCTTGTTTCGGTTGGAATATGGCGAGGCGCATGTTGCCATCCGTGCCGGGTCAGCGCCGGATCAGCCGGACAATGTGGTGCAGCCTTTTGTGACGCAGGATGTCGGGCTATATGCAAGCAAGGACTACATCGCCCGCCGGGGCAAGCCGGAGAGTATTGAAGAATTTCCGCAGCACGCTTTTGTCGGCAATGATGACGAAAACAGCCGCGCGCCTTTTTCGCAGTGGTTGCGAGCCAATGCCCCAGCCGAGGCGCTGACATTCCGCTGCTCGAACAACTTCACCGTGGCCGAGGCGGTCCGGGCAGGGGCCGGGATCGGGTTTATGGCGCGTTGGGAAGCGGCCCGATATCCCGATTTGGAAGAGGTTATGAACAGTCTGCCGGAATGGTCCGGAAAGCTGTGGCTGGTGACCCATGTCGATCTGCACCGAACCACCAAGGTCCAGGCTTTTCTGAAATTCCTGAAGGCGAAGTCCAAGGATTGGATCTGTGACTGAGCAAACCCGTGGCCATCTGGCCATGCTGGTCTTTTCGGCGCTGGTGGCGGGCAGCTTTTCGCTGGGATCGATAATCGCGAATGAGATTGCGCCGGCTGCGCTGAATGCCGTGCGCTTTGGAATTGCGGCGGTCGTGATCGGGATCGCCGCCTTCGTTACAACCGGTGTGTCGCGTGCGGCGCTGCAAGCGCCCTGGCGCTACTTGGTTCTTGGTGGTTTGTTTGCCACCTATTTCGTGCTGATGTTCTACGGCCTGCAGACGGCCCCGCCGGTCAGCGCAGCGGCTGTGTTTACCCTCACCCCTGTCTTATCGGCCATTGCCGGATGGGTCTTGTTGCGTCAGGTCACAACCCCAAGGATGGCGCTTGCGCTTTCTGTGGGGGCCACCGGGGCGCTATGGGTGATCTTTCGCGCCGATTGGCAGCTTTTTCGCGCCTTTCAGATTGGCCAAGGTGAAGTCATCTATTTTGTTGGCTGTGTCGCCCATGCGATTTACACGCCGATGGTCCGCAAGCTGAACCGTGGTGAACCTGCGGTCGTGTTTGCCTTTGGCACTTTGGTCGCGGGGTGCGTCTTATTGGTGGCATTTGGTTGGTCAGATTTGGTTAGAACCGATTGGTCGCGCTTGCCGACCATTTTCTGGATCGGTCTATTTTATGTCTCCTTCTTCGCCACAGCGGTCAGCTTTGTGCTGGTACAGTTCGCGGCGCTCAGGCTGCCTTCGGCAAAGGTTATGGCCTATACCTATCTGGTGCCCAGTTGGGTCATCCTGTGGGAGATCGCCCTGGGCAACGGCGCCCCAACAGGGTTGATTATCATCGGTATCGCGCTGACCGTCTTGGCCTTACTCTTGCTGTTGAAGGAAGAAAATCCCAGCGCAAGCGCTGATTTATACACTGCGGATTGAGGCTTGTGTTCGCGTCTGCGTCTGGCACCATGCAATCGGTGAAGATAAAAAATGTCGGGTAGGTCAATGAAACTCACTCTATCGAGCTCAGTCGTGTTGCTATTGGCGGCTTGCGGGCAAAGCAATTTGCAAGGCTCCGGTGACGAGACAACCATGCAAGCCAGTTGCGAGGCATTGGTTTCAGCCGAAAGTGGTGTGCGTATCGACGCCGTCAAAGCGCAGGAAACACAAACGAACCCGACGGGGTCTGTCACAACGGTTCTAGCCGAAGGTCAAAGCGACCCGTGGTTATGTTCCGCTGATCAAACGGGTGTCATTACCAGCGTGATACAGGGCTAAATTTGCGCCAAAACCTCTGTTGAGGCAGATCAAGGTACCGAAAGGACCCGGTGTCTATGCTTTTCCGTAAGGAGAGGAGGACACCATGTTTCAACATATCATGATCCCAGTAGACCTTCATTTGCCGCCCGAGGTCCATAAGGCGATTGCCGTGGCCGGTGACATCGCCAAATGGCAGAACGCAAGGGTGACCCTTGTCAGCGTCACGGGCACGCAGCCTGGAGACGCGCCTGTTTCCCAAGATGCAGTTGCTGAGGGGCTGGCTGCGCTTTCCAAGGATCTGACGGCGAATGCTGGCGTGCAGGTCGAAACCCGAAACATCCATTCCGTCGATGTCGCAGCAGAGGTGGATGGCGATCTGGCCCGTGCGGCAGAGGAACTGGGTGCGGATCTGATCGTCGTCGGAACCCATGCGCCGCGCATCACGGACTATATCTTCTCAAGTCATGCGGGGTATCTGGCGAAACACGCCAAGGTGTCGGTTTTTGTGGTCAGGTAGGACCATCCTGCGACGTGGGCAGTTCCGCTTCCAAAAACCGTTCGAACGCATCTAGGTTGACCGGCTCGAACTGCCCGAATCCCTGCATCCAGACCGAGGCAGCGCGTAACGCGTCTGGCTCCAGCTTGCACCATTTGACGCGTCCGCGTTTTTCCTGAGAGATCAACCCGGCTTTGGTCAGAATGACCAGGTGCTTCGAGATGGCCGCCAGCGACATCTCGAACGGCTCGGCCACATCCGTCACGGCCATATCGTCCTCAAGCAGCATCGCCAGGATGGCGCGCCGGGTCGGATCGGCAAGCGCCGCGAACACGGTATCCAGATCATTAGACATGGCCCGCTGAACCATACTGCATGGGTTTGGTCAACCGATTGGTTGAATATCGGATTTTATATTGATTTCCGCTGGCGATGGGCATGCGCATCGATTCTCTTACCGAAGGAGGCGTAAAAAATTTATAAAAATCAATAGTTTAATATGCGGCAATTCGGGCATTCAATAGCGTTGACTCTGTGCCTGTTCGCCCTTAGCACCTAGCCTCAAGACTGTGCGAGGAAAACGCCCTTGACCGATGATGACCAAAAGCAGCGTATGGCGCAGCTGGAGGCCAAGATCGACGCGGCGAAAAAGGCCAAAGCGCCCAAGCCCCGTGCAGATACTGACGTGTCCGGGGGCGAGCTTGCCTGGAGGATGGTCATCGAAATGGTATCCGGTCTGGGGATCGGATTTGGCATCGGATACGGGCTGGACAGCCTGCTCGGGACGATCCCGATCTTTCTGGTGCTGTTCACATTGTTGGGCCTTGTCGCGGGCGTGAAGGTTATGCTCCGCAGCGCGAAAGAGGTTCAAGAGAAACAAGCGGCGGCTGAGGCGGTCGAGAAGGACGAGAGGGACTGAACGTGGCAACTGAGACCACCGCAGCAGAAGGCAGCAGCCTGGTTTTCCACCCGATGGATCAGTTCATCGTTAAGCCGTTGTTCGGCGACGGTGCAGTTGGCATGTTCACGATCACCAACGTGACGCTGTGGCTGTTCCTTGCAATTATCGCTGTTATCTTGCTGCTGGTTCTGCCTACGTCCAAGCGTGCCATAGTTCCGACGCGTATGCAGTCGGTGGCGGAACTGACCTACGGTTTCGTCTACAAAATGCTTGAAGACATCTGCGGCAAGGAAGGTGTGAAGTACTTCCCCTATGTCATGACTCTGTTCATGTTCATCGTCTGCGCCAACTTCCTGGGCCTGATTCCGACCTCGTTCACCACCACATCGCATTTCGCCGTAACCATCCCTCTGGCTCTGGCGGTGTTCCTGACCGTGACCGTTCTGGGCTTTGTCAAGAACGGTGCTGCGTTCCTGGGTCTGTTCTGGGTGTCCAGCGCGCCTCTGGCGCTGCGCCCAATTCTGGCGGTGATCGAGCTGATATCGTATTTTGTACGCCCGGTCAGCCACTCCATTCGTCTTGCCGGTAACGTCATGGCAGGCCACGCGGTGATCAAGGTCTTCGCAGGCTTTGCCGCGATTGCCGTGATCTCGCCCGTGTCCGTTCTGGCGATCACCGCAATGTATGGCCTTGAGGTCCTCGTGTCCTTCATTCAGGCCTACGTCTTCACCATTCTGACCTGTGTTTACCTGAAGGACGCTTTGCATCCGCATCACTGATCAGGGGTAACCCTGAGCACAGGAACGATAACCCAACATCGAAACTTCCAATTCGTAAGGAGATACATCATGGAAGGCGATCTCGCACACATCGGCGCAGGCCTGGCAGCAATCGGTTCCGGCGCAGCCGCAATTGGGGTGGGCAACGTAGCAGGCAACTTCCTGGCCGGCGCCCTGCGCAACCCTTCGGCGGCTGCTTCTCAGACCGCAACCCTCTTCATCGGTATCGCGTTCGCAGAAGCCCTGGGGATCTTCGCATTCCTGGTCTCGCTGCTGCTGATGTTCGCCGTATAATCTGCGGAACCTGATCCTTACGCGCAGGTGGGTCCAAGCCATAGCGGCCCACCTGTTGTAAAGACAAGTTTCCGACGGAGGATATCATGGCGACTGAACCCATTACAAAAGAGGTAGCCGGCTCGTGCGTCGACTCCTATGGCTCTGCCATCGGGATGCCGCAGCTCTGCTTCGATTGGTTCCCCAACCAGATTTTCTGGCTGGTCATCACGCTGGTCGTCATCTTTCTGGTCCTGTCTCGCGTGGCTCTGCCGCGTATCGCGGCAATCCTGGCGGAACGTCAGGGGACCATTACAAATGACCTGGCTGCGGCCGAAGATCTGAAGGCCAAGGCGGTCGAGGCCGAAGAGGCCTATAACAAGGCGCTGGCCGATGCCCGTGCCGAGGCGCAGCGGATCGCTGCCGAAGCACGCGCGGAAATTCAGGCTGATCTGGATGACGCAATTGCCACGGCAGATGCGGAAATCGCTGCCAAAGCGGCTGAATCGGAAAAGGCAATTGCTGAAATCCGTGCTGGTGCGCTGGAAAGCATTCAAGTGGTTGCCAAAGACACGGCGGCTGAACTGGTGACAGCATTGGGCGGTGAGGCGGATGCCAAGGCCATCGACGGTGCGATCGACGCACAGATGAAAGGATAAGTGACATGCGGAACACTCTTGCCCTTATCCTGACCTTCGGCGCTGCCAGCCCAGCTTTGGCGGCCAAGGGTCCGTTCTTCTCGTTGGGCAACACGGACTTTGTTGTCCTGCTGGGCTTCATCGTCTTCATCGCGGTCCTGTTCTACTTCAAGGTCCCCGGCATGATCGGCGGAGCTTTGGACAATCGTGCCGAGGGCATCAAGTCGGAACTGGAAGAAGCCCGCGCACTGCACGAAGAAGCCCGCAGCCTGCTGGCCTCGTACGAGCGTAAGCATCGCGAAGTGCAGACGCAGGCAGACGCAATCGTGGCCGCTGCCAAGGAAGACGCTGTCCGTGCTGCTGAACAGGCAAAGGTTGATCTGGAAAACTCGATCGAGCGGCGTCTGGCGGCTGCTCAGGACCAGATTGCATCGGCGGAAGCCTCGGCTGTGAAAGAAGTCCGCGATCAGGCGATTTCTGTGGCGGTCTCGGCAGCCAGTGCGGTTCTGGCCAAGCAAATGAGCGCGGCACAAGCCAACAAGCTGATTGACGCGTCCATTGCGGATGTGGATGCCAAGCTACACTGAGCTCTACGAGCATATGTCTCTGAAAGACCCGAGGGCCTCAGGCCTTCGGGTTTTTTCTTCTTATCAGCGCGCTTGTTTTGATCTGCGCCAAGTGACAAACCAGACCATCAGAGCAAGCAGTGTGATTGCGATCTCGACTTTGAACGTCCAGTGGTTGAGGAACGACAAAATCCAGTGCGAATGGGTCGCCTGCACCACGACCAGCGGGTAGGTGGCGTCTGAAAAGGGCCAAAGCCAGGCAACGGCCCCGGTGATCGTATCCAGCATCATATGCACCAACCCGCCTGCACCAAAGAAGGTCAGAAAGGTGCCCGCCTTGACGGCCCACAGGCGCAGTGCCAACCCGGCAAATAGAAAGCCTGCCCAGATGATCGGGCGGTGGGTCAGGTAGGAATGGTGATGATGCCCGCGATCATCGACAAGATAGAACCAAAGCATGTCGATATCGGGCGCGACGGCCCCGATCATCGTGGCTGTAAGGGCAAGTTTGCCAAGGTTTGGCGCAGTAGCCCGGAAGATCAGATAAGCCCCCGGCAGGTGCCCGATGAACATCAAGCCTCGCCAGTCTCGTGCTTCAACCTCTGCTGGGCGACCTCTTCGTTACGCAGGGCCTTCTGCTGATCCTGCATGCAACGTTCGACAAAATCCAGATGCAGTTCGACCGCAACACGCGCTGCATCCGGGTCACGGCTTTGAAGGGCTGCATTGATCGCCCTGTGCTGATCCAGCAATGCATCGCGAGTGGCGCGTTGCTGGAACATCATCTGGCGATTGTAGAATACGCCCTGGCGCAGCAGATCATACATCGACCGCATCATATGCAACATAACCACGTTGTGGCTGGCCTCGATGATCGCCATGTGAAATTCGGCATCCAGTTGTGCCTCGTCCTCGGGTGCATTGCGATCATGGGCAGATTGCATCCGGTCGAATATGGTCTGAACCACTTTCAGATCACTGTCGGATCCCAAGCGCGCAGCACGTTCCGCAGCCAAACCCTCCATGTCACGTCGAAAGGACAAGTAGTCGAACACAGCCTCATCATGGCTGCTGAACAGACGGATCAAGGCCGGTGAAAATGCCGACCCCAGCACTTCGGCCACATAGATCCCTGATCCGGCTTTGGGTGTCAGTAACCCCTGTTCCTGCAAGTCGGAAATGGCGTCCCTTAATGAAGGGCGTGAAACGCCCATTCGCTCGGCCAGCTCGCGCTCGGACGGCAGGCGCTCACCCGGGCGCAGGATGCCGCGCAGGATCAGCAACTCGATCTGGCGAACGACGGCCAGAGACAGTTTTTCGGTCTGAACTTTTTGAAATGGCATAGACGTTCCAAAATTGGTCAAGTCAATTGACCACGATTGACTGCGGCGTTCAAGCCGATCACGGTGCTTGAAACAATAGGTCAGTATTATTGACTTAGAGGGTGAAGTGCCTAATCTGCGCGCTGGGGCAGAGGAGGCCCAGATAGATGGATCAGCTATACGCCACCCGCACATCAAGGATGAAGGCATCCGAAATCCGTGAGTTGCTGAAGCTGCTGGGCCAACCGGGCATTATTTCTTTTGCGGGGGGCATTCCCGATCCGGACCTGTTTCCGGCGGACGCATTTGCAGAGGCGTTCCAGAACGCACTCGGGCCTGAGAAGCAGGCGCAGGCGCTGCAATATTCGGTCAGCGAAGGGTATGCCCCGTTGCGTGAATGGCTGGCGGATCATATGCGCGGGATCGGTGTGGAGTGTGATGTTGACAACATTCTGATCACCTCTGGTTCGCAGCAAGCGTTGGATTACCTTGGCAAGCTGTTCCTGTCTCCGGGTGATACGGCGTTGGTTGGCTGGCCGACCTATCTGGGAGCGATCAACGCCTTTGACGCCTATGAACCACGTTTTGACCGGCTTGACCCTCATGGCAATCGCGGTGTGGCGGAATACCGGGATGCTGCCGGCGATGGGGCCGTGAAGTTCGCGTATCTGTCGCCCGACTTTTCAAACCCGACGGGGGAAACCGTTGATCTGCGCGGTCGCGAGGCGTTGCTTGATCAGGCAGAGGAGCTTGATTGTGCGATCACCGAGGACGGGGCCTATCAAGCGTTGCGCTATGACGGAGAGGCCATACCATCGATTCTGGCGCTGGAGTTTGAGCGCAAAGGAAAGATCGAAGCGTGTCGTACGATTTACTGCGGCAGTTTCTCAAAAACACTATCACCGGGGCTGCGTATGGGTTGGGTCGTCGCGGCCAAACCGATCATTTCTCAGATGGTGCTGTTGAAACAAGCTGCCGATCTGCACTCGGCAACCATCAACCAGATGGCAGTTCATTATGTGGCTGAGACCTGTTTCGACACGCATATCCCCAAGGTCCGTGCGGCCTATCAGGCGCGTCGCGACGCGATGTTGGCGGCGCTGGAACAGCATATGCCAGATGGCGTTCAGTGGACCCGGCCCGAAGGTGGTATGTTCGTTTGGCTGACTTTGCCGTCAGATATCGATGGCGCCATCTTGTTAGAGAGAGCTTTGGAGACGGAGAAGGTCGCTTTTGTTCCCGGAAGGGCCTTTTTCCCTGACGGAAGCGGTGCCAATACGATCCGGCTGAGTTTTTCGAATTCCAACGAAGACACGATCCGTGAGGGTATTCGCCGCTTGGGTGTCGTGTTGCGCACGTGAGTTCGGAAAGGTTCTGTTAACCAATACTCTGCAATCCTACGGGCATGATCCGGCACCTTGCCCCTTTGCTGCTGGCGGCCTGTTCGGCTGGCACGCCACATTTCCGCGATCTGCCTGCGACGCGTATATCAGTCAATGGCAGCGTATTCGATGTGCGTGTGCGCGGGGAACTGGCCGAGGCGGTCCGCGTCAATGCTCAATACGCGCCTCGGTTGGGGCCAATTCGCGATCGGGCGGCGCTTGCCATGGCGCAGGTGTCCGGTTGTCCTATTTTGGATGTGCTGGGCGACGCTGCTGTCACGGTTGGAGTGCTGGGCTGTGATCGCAAAGCCGGGGAACGTTTGCTGCTGACTGCAATCTCACGCCCCAATTACGAATGCGTAAATTACGGCGCATCCAGTGGCTATGCTTACGAAGTGTTCGAGTGCACGCCGTATTGAAACACGGGTTTCACTTCGTATTTCGGCAAGATATTGTGGATAAGTCGGCGCAATATGCCATATCCTGCGCATTCACGTTGACACCTCTGTGATCCGTTGCGCAGACTTCTTATCCATAGGAATCATTCAAAGAGCAGCCATTGCGCTTTAGCAAACTCAAACTGACCGGCTTCAAAAGCTTCGTTGACCCGACCGATCTTATCATCGCGGACGGGTTAACAGGGGTCGTGGGTCCGAATGGTTGCGGCAAATCCAATCTTCTCGAAGCTTTGCGTTGGGTAATGGGCGAAAACCGTCCCAAATCCATGCGCGGCGGCGCGATGGAAGATGTGATCTTTGCCGGGGCGGCTACCCGGCCTGCGCGCAATTTTGCCGAGGTTGTCCTGACTATGGACAATTCAGAACGCCTTGCGCCGTCGGGATTTAATGAAAGCGATCAGCTTGAGATTGTGCGCCGCATCACCCGCGATGTGGGTAGCGCCTACAAGACCAATGGGAAAGATGTACGCGCGCGCGATGTGCAGATGCTGTTTGCGGATGCCTCGACCGGTGCGCATTCGCCTGCGCTGGTGGGGCAGAACCGCATTGCCGAGCTGATTAACGCGAAACCTCGGGCGCGCCGTCGTATTCTGGAAGAGGCCGCCGGGATCTCGGGCCTCTATCAACGGCGTCACGAGGCCGAGCTGAAGCTGAAAGGCACCGAGGCCAACCTGACCCGCGTCGATGACGTATTGGAACAGTTGGGCGGCCAACTGGCGCAGCTGGCGCGTCAAGCTCGGCAGGCAGCACGCTACCGTGAAATCGGAGAGTTGCTGCGTCAGGCCGAAGGCATGCTGCTGTATCGCCGTTGGAAAGAGGCTGACATGGCCCGTCAGCAGGCAGAAGAGAAGCTACGCGAGCGGATCAACGAAGCCTCACGCGCCGAAGCCGCCGCCCGTGAAGCCGGGGTCAAGCGGGCCCAGATCGAAGATACGCTGCCGCCCCTGCGCGAAGAAGAGGCTATCGCGGCTGCGGTACTGCAACGCCAGCAGGTTCAGCGCGATCAATTGTCCGATCAGGAAACGCGCGCGCGTCAGACGATTGAGACACTGACTAACCGGATTAAGCAGCTGGGCAACGATATCGAACGCGAATCCGGCCTGAATCGTGACGCGGGCGAGATGATCGAGCGGCTGGAATGGGAGGCTCGCGAGCTTGCCAAAGCCGCCGAAGGTTACGATGACAAAGTGTCTCAAGCTGCTGAGATTGCCCGCGAAGCTGCCACCGTTTTGCAACAGCGCGAAGATCACTTGTCGCAGGAAACAGAAGATATGGCCCGGCTGGTGGCCCGTCACCAATCGGCGCAGCGTCTGGTCGAGGACAGCCGGAAAACCTTGGCTCGTTCGGAGGGTGAAGAGGACAAAGCCCGCGCCGCAGTGGACGATGCCAAACAGGCCCTGACCCGTGCTAGTGAAGCGTTTGCGACGGCGCAGGTCGGTGAGGAAGAGGCCCGTGTGGCAGCGGATGCGGCCGAACAGGCGTTGACGGCAGCGGATGAGAAGCGCTCGGAAACGCAGGCGCGTGAGGCCGAAGCGCGGGCGCAACGGTCCGAGGCCGAAGGCGAGTTGGGTGCAATCCGCGCTGAAACCATGGCGCTGGCCAAGCTGGTCGAACGCGATACCGCTGAGGGTGGTCAAGTGTTGGACATGCTTCGGGTGGCACCGGGTTATGAGAAGGCTTTGGGCGCTGCACTGGCCGACGATTTGCGCGCGCCGCTGGTCGAAGGCGACGGGCCATCCGGCTGGGTTCCGATGGCGGGCTATGACAGCGACCAACCTTTGCCCGAAGGGGCCGTACCTTTGGCCTTGCATATCAACGGCCCGGATCGGTTGAGCCGACGGATCGCTCAGATCGGGCTGGTGGATGCAGATCAGGGCGCGCGTTTGCAGACCCAGTTGAAACCGGGCCAGCGGTTGGTTTCTCGGTCGGGTGATTTGTGGCGTTGGGACGGGTTCCGGGCCTGGGCTGAGGATGCCCCAAGCGCGGCGGCCTTGCGGTTGGAACAGCTGAACAAGCTGGAAGCGCTTAAGCAGGAGCTAGCGTGGATCGAAGCACAAGCTGATGGCGCGCGCGCGGCACATGAGGCCCTGTCAAAACAATTGGCAGAAGTGACCGAAGCCGACCGTCGCGCGCGAGAGGCGCGCCGGGCAGCCGATCAGCGTATGGCCGAAACCGCCCGACAGCTAAGCCGGGCAGAGGCGGATCGCAATCTCGCGCAAGGCAAGCTGGAAACCCTGACACTGGCTGTGGATCGTCATAAAGAGGATGCCATGGCCGCTCGTGCCCAATTGCGCGAGGCCGAAGGTGCTTTGACCGGGTTGGGCGACCTCGACAGCGCCCGCGCGCAGGTTGAAGACATTAAACAGACTGTCGAGGCGGCGCGGATCACCATGCTGACCCACCGTTCGTCCCATGACGAACTTCGCCGGGAAGGCGATGCCCGGACCCGGCGCTCGCAGGAAGTCACCAAGGATCTCAGCGGTTGGCGGCATCGTCTGGAAACCGCTGAGAAACGCATTTCCGAACTGGCTGAGCGCAAGGAAAGTTCCGAGGAAGAACTGACCAAGGCCACCGCTGCGCCGAGTGAAATCGCCGAGGCACGTGCCGAACTGAACACACTGATCGAAACCGCCGAGGCCCGCCGGGCTGGAGCCGCCGACAAGCTGGCCGCAGCCGAGACCCAGCAGCGCGAGGTTGTGATGGCCGAGCGTGAGGCGGAGCGTCTGGCCTCGGAAGCGCGTGAAATCCGTGCGGCTGCTGAAGCGCGCTGTGACGCGGCCAAGGAAAGCGTCGTCGCGGCGGCAGAGCGGATCGCCGAAGATCAGCAGTTGACGCCGAACCAGTTGTTGAACCAGCTGGATGTGAACCCTGATCAGATGCCTGCCGCCGATGCGCTGGAGGCAGAGGTTAACCGCCACAAGCGCCAGCGCGATGCGATGGGCGCGGTGAACCTGCGGGCCGAAGAGGACAGCAATGAGGTTCAGGAAGAATTCGACACGCTCAACACCGAAAAGTCTGATTTGGAAGAGGCGATCAAGGCCCTGCGCAGCGGCATCGCCAGCCTGAACCGTGAAGGGCGTGAGCGTCTGTTGACTGCGTTCGAACAGGTGAACTCGAACTTCGCAATGCTGTTCAAGCATCTGTTTGGCGGCGGTGAGGCCAATCTGGTTATGGTCGAAAGCGACGATCCGCTGGATGCAGGCCTTGAGATCATGTGCCAGCCACCGGGCAAGAAACTCTCGACCCTCAGCCTGCTGTCGGGTGGCGAGCAGACGCTGACCGCGACCGCGCTGATCTTTGGCGTCTTCCTGGCCAACCCTGCGCCGATCTGCGTGCTCGATGAGGTCGACGCGCCGTTGGATGATGCCAACGTCACCCGGTTCTGCGATCTGCTGGACGAGATGTGCCGCCAGACCGACACGCGATTCCTGATCATCACCCACCACGCAGTGACCATGGCGCGGATGGACCGGTTGTTTGGTGTGACCATGCAGGAACAAGGCGTCAGCCAGTTGGTCTCGGTCGATCTGAAGAAGGCCGAGCAGATGGTCGCCTGATCCCTCACCGGATCGTTACGATCATGTCGGGATTATCGCGCTAACTTTGCCTTATGAAACGCATTCTGATCCCCGCCCTCATTGCCGCCAGTCCGGTCCTTGCCGCCGATTGGCCCACAAAAACCGGTGACGTCCCGCTGTCTTCCGACGAATTGGATGCTTTGGCAGGCCAAACGCTGACATTTTATGATGACGGTCAGGCCAGATTTTCGGCAGGCGGCGCTTACTCCTACACCTACTCCAGCGGAGACGCGGCCTTTGGGACATACTCCATCGCTGAAGATGGCAGTGTCTGCATCGCCTACCGCAATGGGTTTGACCGGTGTGATCTGTATGTGCGCAATGGCGAGCGATTGATCCTGATTGATCAAAAAGGCGATCGATATCCGGTGCGACCGAATTAATTGACCCGCTTTTGTCTTCTTGGAAGATCATTTGATCGAAAGAAGAGGAAATTCGTAAGGCAAAACCGAAAAGAATCTGCGTACTGCTTTGATAGTCTTCCCTCAACTCGAATGGTGAAGAAAGTGATCAGATGTGTCGGGTTTTGGCTTGGGTCGGCAAGCAGCGATATCTTGATGAACTGGTGCTGGAGCAAGAGCAATCTCTTGTCATCCAAAGCCGCAATGCCCTGATCGGAAAGACACCGATCAATGCGGATGGGTTTGGCCTTGCTTGGTATTCAGGCCGAAAAGTGCCTTGTTTTTACAAAGACACGCACCCGGCCTGGTCGGACGCCAACCTGAAACAGCTGGCACATCACACACAGTCACGGCTTTTTCTGGCCCATGTACGCGCCTCTACTGGCACAGCCACGTCCCGGAACAACTGCCACCCTTTTGGTGTCGATCGCTGGAGCTTTATGCATAATGGTCAGGCGGGCGGGCATGATCTGATACGGCAGGAACTGGATGCGATGATTCCGGCGCATCTATACGGGCATCGGTTTGGGGCCACAGAAAGCGAAGCCATTTTCTTGATCGCGCATGGTGAAGGGCTGGAAACGGATCCGATTGGTGCAATGGCACGCGCCGTTGCGCGGGTGGAACAGGTATCCAGTCAGCAAAGAGTATTGCCGTATATGAGGTTCGCGGCATGCTGGTCAGATGGCGAACGCGTATACGCAGCGCGCTATGCGTCAGACAACTACGCGCCCAGTCTGCACTACCGAACCTGCACGGACGGCATCATCATCTCATCCGAGCCGCTGGATGGAAACAATGAGGGTTGGATCGAAATCCAACCCAATACGGCGATTGAAACCGAGGGGTCCTTGATCAGGGCACACTCGTTCAGGCCGTTCGAGGCCTTAGATCAGGTCGAGGTTGCCTAAGGATACCCTGTTACAGCCGGTTCAGTAGGTCCGCGGTTGGCCACGCATCCGCAGGTAGCCCCAACCGCTTTTGTTCAGCCTGTACCGCGGCGCGCGTACCCGCGCCCAGAATGCCGTCGATCTTGCCAACGTCATAGCCTTTGGCCTGCAATTTGGTTTGCAGCTGTTTCATCTGCGCGCCCGATAATCCCGCAGGAGGGTTGCCTGCGTCATAGATTTGACCGCCTTCAAGTCGGGTGCCGAAATAGGCGGCGGTCAGCACATAGACAAAGCTCTGATTCCACTCGAAGTAGACGTCGAAATTCGGATAGGCGAGGAAGGCAGGGCCTTTGTGCCCCTGTGGCAGGATCAGCGATGCGGGCAGGCTGGCCAGAGACCCGCTGCGCGCCTGAACGCCCATTGCCTGCCAATCCGCGATTGAACGTGATTTGCCAGGGCCAGACAAAGACCAATCCATCTGGGCAGGCACTATCACCTCTTGCAGCCAGGGCTGGCCCGGTTGCCAGCCCAGATGTGACAGCATCTTGCCACCGGACACCAACGCATCGGGGGCCGATGTTTTTAGGGAAACCTTGCCATCGCCATCGCCGTCGACGCCATTGTCCAGAATGTCTTGCGGCAGCATTTGCACCATGCCGATTTCACCGGCCCAGGCCCCGGTGGTGCGGTTCGGGTCGAAATTGCCTTGGCTGAACAGCTCGATGGCCGCAAAAACCTGTGGTCGGAACAAATCGGGGCGACGACAATCATGGGCCAGGGTGACCAGCGCGTTGCGGGTGTTGAAATCACCCTGAACCGCGCCGTAGTCGGTTTCGAACGCCCAGAAGGCCAGCAAAACGCCCCGTGAAACGCCGTATTCACGCTCGATCTGGTCAAACACCGCGTCATACTTGCGCGACATGGATTGCCCCCGGTCGATCCGGTTTTGCGAAATCAGGCGGCGTGAGAAATCGATGAAAGGTTTCTGAAACACCCCCTGAGCCCGGTCAGCGCGTAGCACCGCTGGGTCCTGTTGGACGCCTTGAAAGAAGGCATTCACCGTGGCCTGATCAAAGCCCTTTTGCGCGGCTTCGGATTTCAGCCCGTTTACGAATTGGTTGAAACCGCCACCGCATTGGGCAAAGGCAGGTGCTGCAAACAGGGCGGCGGCGAACAGAGAGGGCAACAAACGCATCGGATGTCCTTCAGAAAATAAACGTGATCCCAACCCACACTGACAGAAGGCCGAGTGCAAGCCCCCAGACCCGCCACAAGATGGTACATGCGCGGAAAATCTCCTCAGCTCCGATCTCACGCTTGGCGTTTCCGTTTACCCAGGCCAGATCGCGGAGCTGTCCATCATAGCTGCGCGGCCCAGCCAATGCGATGTTCAGGGCCCGCGCCATTGCAGCCTCAGGCCATCCCGCATTGGGCGAGATATGGCGGCGCGCATCTGCGATGATCTCGGACCAGCGGGACCATTGGCCCGACAGAGCGATGATCATCAGACAGGTCAGCCGTGCCGGGATCAGGTTCAGCAGATCGTCGAACCGGGCCGAGGCCCATCCGAATGCGTGGTGCTTTTCCGTGCGGTAGCCGATCATGCTGTCGGCGGTGTTGACGATTTTGTAGATCAACAGCCCAGGCAAGCCGCCAATCAGGAACCAGAAGGCAGGGGCGATGACCCCGTCACTCAGGTTTTCTGCCGCGCTTTCGATGGCCGAGCGGGCGATTTGAGCCTCGGTCATATCCGTCGTGTCGCGGGATACGATCATGGCGACCTTGGCTCGACCTGCCTCCACTGACTGTTGAAGCCCGTTACCTACGGCTCGCACATGCGAAACAAGTGAGTTCTGGGCCAGAAGGATGGCGCAGATGACTCCTTCGGCAACCGGGCCAAGTAAGGCCAGCGCCCAGCCCAACAGGCCAGCTAGGCCGATCAGTAGGATCAAAGCACCTACGCCCTTCAAGCGTTGATATGGCTCTTGGTTCAGGGTCTTATCAAGCGTGCCAACCGCTTTCCCCATGATCACCGCAGGGTGACGCACGCGGGACCAGAGCCAATCGGGTTCGCCCAGTGCCGCGTCCAGCAGCATGGCGCAAGCCAGCACAAAGGCCGTGCTCATAACGCGTTTTCCAGCCGGCTCCACCCGTCTGATGGGGGCAGTCCAAGGCGCAGATAGGTGTCGGAATAGGGGAAGATGCGGCTCCAGATGTGTGCGCTGGCCAGACGGTCCCGCCAACCTCGTGCGTTGTCGACCTTGTAAAGACGAAACAGCGTGGTGCCGCCGACCAGCTGCGCGCCGCTGTCCAGTAGCAAAGTGTCCAGACGATCGGCGTTGGTTGCCAGTTTCGCGCGCGTCTCTTCGGCCCAGTTCCTGTCTTGCAAAGCGGCGGTTCCCGTTCGCAACGCTGGTCCGGATACCGCCCAAGGACCGGTCAGGTCGTTCAGCCGAGAGATCATGCCAGGCTGACCAATCGCAAAGCCCAACCGCAGCCCAGCCAGGCCCCAGAACTTGCCGAAACTCTTTAGTACAACGACACCTGGGCGGGCGGATAACTGGATCAGAGACGCCTCTGGGCTCACGTCGCAGAAGCTTTCATCAATCACGGTCAAGGGCGCATTGGCATCCTCTTCACGCCAGAGGCGTCCGTCTGGGTTGTTCGGGTGCACCAGAACGCGCGCATCGGCCGACCCGTATTCCTGAACTTGCCAGCCTTGCACGGCAAAGGCAGCAGCATGTTCGTTATAGGTAGGCGTCGTGATTTGCACCCGCCCAACGGGCGCAAGCGCGGGTAGGCGTGCAATCACAGCGGATGCGCCGGGGGCAGGCAGTATATGTGCAGTTTCGGGCACATTCCAAAAACCCCGTGCTGCCTCACAGAGCCGTTCAAAAGCGCCATGATCGGGCAATTGGGCCCAATCTTCGGGTTGGAAGGCTGGCAGGTCATAGGGGTGCGGGTTGATACCGGTCGACAGGTCTATCCAATCGCTTCGAGTGCCGCCATAGTGCTTGATCGCCTGATCCAGCCCGCCGCCATGGTCGCGTTCGGCGCGCGGATTCAACATGTTTTCAGTCATCGCGCCTCAAGCCTCAAACGCCGAATTCGCCTTGCTTCAAGCGGATTTTTGCCGTTTTGACAAGCAAATCCGCGTGATCAGCGCGTGTCGCTGGCGTCGTTAACACTTTGTTAAGGAAATAACGGGATCACAGACCACGGGGGTCGGCACCACTCACCATACCAAGTGCCGAGGTTGTTGCAAATGAAAGTTCTGATTGTTGAGAGTAACCCCGACCTTGGTCGGGTCTGGAAAAGACATCTTGAGAGACAAGGTGCAGATGTTGAACTGGTCACGGGGCAAGAGGCTGCGATCCTCGCGCTCTATAGCACTGCGTTTGACATTATCGTGCTGGATCTGGTGCTGGAAAGCGGCAGTGCCTTGGCTGTGGCTGACTTTGCCAGCTATCGTCGCCCCGAGGCGCGGGTGATCTTTGTTACCAACACAACGTTCTTCTCGGACGGGTCGATCTTTGCCCATAGCCCCAATGCCTGTGCCTATGTGCAAAGTGGCACGCCGCCAGAGGATCTGGCGGCGATGGTTGAACACTACGCAGCGGGTCGCTGATCGCGGCCATGCGGTTCCATGTAGTCCAGCACCGGGTTCACCGGGATGATCCGGTGCGGATTGATGCTGTCATGGCTATAATGATAGTGCCGCACGATGTGGTTCATGTTTACCGTCTGAGCGACTCCGGGCCATTGATATAGCTCGCGGGTATAGGCCCAAAGGTTCGGGTAGTCGACCAGCCGGCGCCTGTTGCACTTGAAATGCAAGTGATAGACCGGATCGAACCGGATCAGGGTTGTGAATAAGCGCCAGTCCGCCTCGGTCACGCGATCCCCCATCAAATAGCGACTTCGGCTTAGGCGGTCTTCGAGCCAATCCAGTGTGTCGAACAACGGACCTACGGCGGCATCGTAAGCCTCTTGCGAGGTGGCAAAGCCAGATTTGTAGACGCCATTGTTGACGTCAGAATAGATGCGAGCGTTGACCTCTTCGATCTGAGCGCGCATCTCTTCGGGCCAATAATCATCTGTGTTGCCGGTGATCCCGTCGAAAGCCGTGTTGAACATGCGGATGATTTCCGAGCTTTCGTTCGACACGATTGTCTCTTGTTGTTTGTCCCAAAGGATCGGCACGGTAACGCGACCGGAATAGGCGGGATCGGCCTTGCTATAGATCTGATGGGCGAAATCGAGGCCATAGAGGTCATCACCCGTTGCGCCGTGATTGTCTGTTTCGAACGTCCAACCTTTGTCCAGCATGTCCGGATGCACGACTGAGACGGGGATCAGATCACGCAGCCCTTTGAGTTCGCGGAAGATCAATGTGCGATGTGCCCAAGGGCAGGCGTGCGAGACATAGAGGTGATAGCGATCCGGTTCCGCCTTGAAGCCGGCCCTACCCGATGGTCCAGCGCTGCCATCAGCCGTTAGCCAGTTGCGAAATTGCGCGGCGCTGCGTTTGAACGCCCCGCCGGTGGACTTAGTATCGTACCAAGTATCGTGCCATGTCCCATCGACCAGCAAACCCATTGGTCATCCTCCGCATTTTGAGTCTGCAGCAAAGATAGGAGGGCAGGGATAGCCACGCCACATCAGCCTATGCGCATCTGGCCTGCGCCTTTGCACAGTCATGCTTGCGATGGCTGCGCAATATTTTGCCACCCGGTCAGGTGTATGTGACGAAGTTCACTGGATTTTTACGCTCGCATGCCCACAATAATAGATACAATAGGGGGAATAGTTTGATGAGTACTTATGTTTCCAAGGAGATTCGCGCCGAATTAGACGCCGCACGAATCGCCGCCCTTAAAAAATCCAGCCGTTTGCGGGTTGAGATGGGCGACAATACCTACAAAATTCTGAAATTGTGGAAAGACGGTTTTACGGTCGAGGCCGCGACAACGCCACGCCTGCGTGGGTTGGTCGATATCTATGACGGGGCGAACCATTTGTACCAATGCCTGATCATCGCGGATGAGGATGAAGGCGGCGAGATGCGATACGAGTTCAAGCGCAGCACAGCGGCGCATGATAAGGCACCGCTGGATTTCTACCGCGCACCGGACGCACCAATCGCGTTGTTGGGGCACGAGGACTAGGGCCTTAAGGCTAGATCGAAGCCGGGTGCTCCGTAAGGAAGTACGCCCGGCTTTGTGTTTTCTACGCAAAAGCAGATCGCTTATTGCAAATCCGAGAAGGCCTCTTTCAGCCGCGCACAGGCGTCCTCAACCCGCGCGCGCTGGGTTCCCAGATTGAAGCGCAGGAAGTTTTCGCCGCCTTTGCCAAATGTTGTGCCGTGGTTGACCGCGATTTTGGCGGTCTGTTCGACACGGTTGGTGAATTCGGCACGCTCCATCCCGGTTCCCGAGAAATCGACCCAGGCAAGGTATGTTGCTTCGAGCGGCATCGACCTGAGGCCAGGGACGTTGGCAATGGCGGTATCGAATACCTGGCGGTTCGCGTCGATATACGCGACCTGATCATCCACCCATGCGGCACCCTCCGCCGAATACGCGGCTGCCGTAGCAAACTGGCCGACCGAGTTGGGTGCGAGCGACAAGGCAGCCATACGTTTGGCGAATTTGCCGCGCAATTCAGGGTCGGGGATGATCACTTGACCGGTGTGCAGCCCTGCGATGTTGAACGTCTTTGATGGCGCAGTCAGCATCAGCAAGCGGTCGGTAATCTCAGGGGCGGCGTTTTGCATCGGGATATGAGTGTGACCCGGAAAAACCAGATCGTGGTGTATCTCATCCGACAGGATCAGCAGGTCATGACGCTTGGCGAAATCGGCAACGGCTTGCAGCTCGTCCTGACTCCAGACCCGACCGCCGGGATTATGCGGCGAGCACAGGATGACCATCTTCTCGTTTCCGGTCATCTGTTCGTCATAGGCGTCGAAATCCATCTCATACCGACCGTTGGTATTGCACATCTCGCATTCAACAACTTCGCGCCCGGCATTCCGGATGACTTTGGCAAAGGCGTGATAGACCGGGGTGAACAACACGATCCCGTCACCCGGGTTGGTAAAGGTGTCCAGGCACATGCCAACCCCGTTGACCAGACCCGTGGTTGTAAAGATAGCATCCGCTTCGACCGCCCAGTCGTGACGGGTGCGCATCCACCAGCGGATGGCGTCCTTATAGGGTTGATCGAGGTTTACGTAGCCAAAAACGCCATGGTCCAGCAACTCGCGCATCTTACTCAACACGGGTGGCGGTGCGCGGAAATCAGTATCGGCGACCCACATCGCCAGGCCGTCATCGGCTGGCACGCCGTAGACCGGCTCCATCATGTCCCATTTGGCGCAATGGGTGCCGTGGCGGTTGATGAGGTCGTCAAAGCTCATGGGTGTCTCCTGTATGATCGCTCTGCAAGCTATCCGGAATTGCAGCACGTGCAAGGGGGGCGTTGCGGCGGCGGGCGCGATGTCCTAAATCAGCCCCATGAAACGCACTATTTTGATCCATCCCGATCCACGTCTGAAAAAGGTCTGCGCACCGGTGGCTGACCTGACAGACGATTTGCGCAAGCTGGCTGATGATATGCTGGAGACGATGTATGACGCGCCCGGTGTTGGTCTGGCCGCGCCGCAGATTGGTGTGTTGGATCGGCTGATAGTATTGGACTGTGTCAAGGAAGAGGGCGAGGCCCCACGTCCGTTGATCATGTTTAACCCCGAGGTCATTGCCTCCTCCGATGAGACCAATGTCTATGAAGAGGGCTGCCTGTCGATCCCCGAACAATATGCCGAGGTGACGCGCCCCAAGGTTGTGGACGTCGCCTGGATGGATCAGAACGGCAACCCGCAGCAAGAAACCTTCGATGGGCTTTGGGCGACTTGCGTGCAGCATGAGATTGATCATCTGGATGGCAAGCTGTTCATCGACTACCTGAAGCCACTGAAACGGCAGATGATCACGCGCAAGATGCAGAAGCTGAAGCGTGAAAAGGCGCGGGCATGAGCGTTCGGACTTGCCTGCCCTGGCCCGACAAGCGCCTGCGCACCAAGGCCGAAGACGTTGCCGAGATCACAGATGACATACGCGCCATCTGGGACGACATGATCGACACGATGGAGGCGATGCCAGGCGTTGGCCTTGCCGCAACCCAAATCGGTGTGATGCTGCGGTTGGCCGTGGTGGATGGCTCGACCGAGCGGGGCCGGGCGGTGCGTTTGGCGAACCCGGAAATCCTGCATAGTTCAATCGAGATGCGTGAGCATGATGAGGCCAGTCCCAACCTGCCAGGTGTGTCGGCCAAGGTGAAACGCCCGCGTGCTGTAACGGTCAAGTTCCTGAATGAAAACGGGATGATCGACCGCCGCGATTTCGTGGGGATCGAAGCCACCAGCGTGCAGCACCAAATCGATCATCTGAACGGCAAGATGTATTTCGACCGGCTTAGCAAGGTCAAACGCGACATGCTTCTGCGCAAAGCCAGGAAACAGGGGTAACGATGCGCGTCGTTTTCATGGGTACGCCCGATTTCTCGGTCCCGGTTCTGGATGCGCTGGTTGAGGCCGGACATGAGATTGCCGCCGTTTATTGCCAGCCGCCACGTCCGGCGGGCCGCGGCAAGAAAGATCGCCCGACGCCAGTTCATGCACGCGCCGAGGCGCTGGGCCTGGTGGTACGTCATCCGGTGTCTCTGAAATCAGCCGAAGAACAGTCCGCTTTTGCGGCACTGAATGCAGATGTGGCGGTTGTGGTCGCTTATGGGCTAATCCTGCCACAAGCCATTCTGGATGCGCCTGCGCAGGGCTGTTTGAACATCCATGCCAGCCTATTGCCGCGCTGGCGCGGGGCGGCCCCGATACATCGTGCGATCATGTCGGGGGATGCAGAAACCGGCGTCTGTATCATGCAGATGGAGGCTGGGCTGGATACAGGCCCCGTCCTGTTGCGGCAAGCAACACCGATCCAGACCGAAGAGACAACGGCCCAGTTGCACGACCGCCTGTCAGTCATGGGTGCGGCGCTGATCGTTCAGGCGCTGAACCGCCTGTCTAATCTGACGCCCGAGCCGCAACCCGATGAAGGCGTCACCTATGCCTCGAAGATCGACAAGGCCGAGGCTCGGATCGACTGGTCACGCAGCGCTGCCGAGGTTGATCGCCAGATACGCGGCCTTTCTCCATTTCCCGGTGCATGGACCGAGATCGATGGAGAGCGGATCAAGTTGCTGGCCTCACGTTTGGCAGAGGGGCAGGGCGCGCCCGGTGAGGTTCTGAACGATGATCTGCACGTGGCCTGCGGCCAATGCGCGGTCGAGCTGCTGCGCTTGCAAAGGGCAGGCAAAGGTGCGCAGGATCGGGAAACCTTCCTGCGGGGCTGGCCGATCCCGCCGGGCACGCGATTGGCATCGGAGTAGCGCATTCATGTTCATGGTCTTGATGGGTACTGTCGTGATCGCCGGGATTGTTGGATACCTGTCGGAGAGAACCGGCTTTACCCATAATGGCTATTTGCAATCTATCATCATCTGCGTGGGCGGGGCATTTCTGTTCTATTTCGTGCGCATCATGTTCGGCATCAGCTTTGGTCCTCCGGGGCTGGATGCAGTTTTGTCCTCCATCGGGGCGCTGATCATCGTGCCGACCCATTGGAGGAAGTGACATGCCCGTTATCGCCCTGATCATCATCGGTGCCGCTGCGGGTTTTCTGGCGACCCGTCTGATGCGGATCGAATCCGATATACCGACAACGATGTTGATTGGCATTGTGGGAGCGCTGGTTGGCGGTTTCCTTCTGCGAGCCCTGGCGACGATGATGGGCTGGTTGTCTGGATTTGTGGGGGCTGTACTCGGGGCGTTGCTGGTGATCTGGATTTGGCAGGCAATTCGTCGTCGATAGCAAGCTTCGTTGGCCCTATGCTGTCCGAGCAAATGCAATGTGCGTCTTAGCGTTCGTCGCAAACTGTTGCTGAGCTCAGACGAGTTGCGGTGAGACTGGTCATATCGAACCGGTTCGCTTCGGCCGCGGTCATCCAGTGCATGTCTTCAGCCGGGGCAGCTTCGAGCGTGAACCAGTAGAAGTCTTCGTCCACGCCGATATCTTCGAAGTAGTCGAGATAGCGGTCATGTTCGGCGTCATCCTCTGGCAACTCTGTCGCAACCAATCCCCCACCGCTCCAGCTGTGGACACCGACGCACGCGCCAGGTTGCAGAACACGGGAGTTCCCGGCCAGAAAAAGATCGGTCCCGCCCGATGCGACCAGCCCATCAGAGGGCACAACCGTAGTCATCCCGCTCTCATGAACAACGCGGCTGAAGATGACATTCGCATCGTCATCGACCGATCCTTCGATTTGCTGCAACACCAGCGTTTTGGCTTGAGGATTCTGCGCAATCACCTCTTCAAACGCATCCAGCGTGGTGTGATCAATGGTACCTGCGGCAATGATCTGATCCCCTTGGGAGACAAAGCTGACAGGCGTGTATTGCTCGGCGCAGGCGGTCAGGACGGTCAGGCTCGTCAAAATCGCATATGCTTTCATCAGTCTTTGACCTCCAAAGTCTAGCAGACTGCAAACAGCCCAAAGATGGTGCGTAGGTATCGAGCTTATTGTCGCGGTGGACGGGCCTTGTAAACCGGTAGTTGCCAGCCAAACAGCAAAGAGCCAGCTCTGAGAACCCAGCAAACAAGAGCACATAACCCAAGAGCCAGCAGGCCCTCTAGCCCGAATTTGGTGGCCAAAACCGCGCTCAATGCGCCTGCTAAGGCGCAGGAGACATAGAGTTCACCCTGTTTCAGCACCAGAGGCACCTCATTGCAAACCACATCGCGCATCAGGCCGCCTAGACATCCGGTTGTAACTCCCATCAACACCACGATGATCCCGGATTGGCCCAATGAAAGCGCGGCACCTGTTCCGGCAGCAACGGCGATGGATAGGGCGAAACTGTCCAGCCAGACCAGCCAGCTATATCTGCTTTCAACCAGATGAGCGGTGAAAAACACCAGAACGGCGGCGCTGACTGCGATCAGGATGTAATCCGGCTGACCAACCCAAAAGACAGGATGTCGATCCAGCAGAAGGTCCCGAACGGTGCCACCTCCCACTGCCGTCAGGCAGGCCATAAATGCAAACCCCACAAGGTCAAGCTGCGCACGGCTTGCAACCAGCGCGCCGGTCAATGCAAAGATCAGGACCGAGGCATAGTCGAGCAGTGCAAGCCCGTTCACGCCTGCGCCTTTTTGGGTTTGAAAGGGGCCATGCCGGCGCGGGCCAGTTCATCGGCTTTTTCATTTTCGGGATGACCCGCATGGCCTTTGACCCATTCCCAGGTCACATCATGGCGTTCTTGCGCGGTATCCAGACGTTGCCACAGGTCGACATTCTTGACGGGTTTTTTGTTCGACGTTTTCCAACCGTTCCGCTTCCACCCGAAAATCCAGCCGGTGACGCCGTTTTTGACATAGGCGCTGTCGGTCACGATGGTGATACGGGATGCGCGTTCTAGCGTTTCCAAGGCGCTGATTGCGGCCAGCAATTCCATGCGGTTATTCGTTGTCTCGGCCTCGCCACCGTTTAACTCGCGCTCTTTCAGGACCTTCTCACCCTCGATCGCGCGCAGCAGCACGCCCCAACCACCGGGGCCGGGATTGCCAGAGCAGGCTCCGTCCGTGTAGGCGAACAGTTCAGGCATGGGCGGCCAGTGCGATGTATTCCGAGACCGAGCCGTCAAGTCCAGTACCGCTGCCTCGTCTTCGGTTCGTGATGGTGAAGCCGGCATCTTCCAGATAAGTCTTCAATTCGTCCTCGGAGTAGTAACTGTAATATCGACCCAAACGGTCAGGCCCGTCACCTTCGCCCAGTTTCATGGCGATAAAGAACGCACCACCGGGTTTCAGTGCGCGGTGAATAGCGCTCAGGTGTTTGGGAAATTCTGCCCGCGTGGCATGCAGCAGGCTAAAATTGGCCCAGATGCCATCATAGATGCCCACGACTGTAAGGTCGGAAAACGTGGCTTGTCTGGCCGATACACCGGGGTGTTCCGAGGCCAGTTTCACCATTTCTTCCGATGCATCCATTGCGTCGACTTGTAATCCGGCCTTGGCCATGATTGCAGAGGATGCGCCCGGTCCACACCCGAAATCCAGCACTTTGCCACCGGCGGGCACTGCTTGGATGAACCGACCTAATTGAGGATCGCCCGTGTTGTCTTCATTCGTCAGCTCGGCGTAGCGCGTCGCCTGAGCGTCATAGACGGATATGGTGTTGCTGTCGCTCACAGATAAACTCCAACTGCCAAGCAAAGCAGTACAGCCACGGTCAGCAGAATGCGAAGTCGCATCCACCAGTTGGGTGCCAAACCCCAGTACCAAAAGATGGCGTCCAAGACCAAAAGTCCCGCAAAGCCAGCAATCAGGTTGTTGCCTGCATTCACCGGCCCGCCACCTGTCATAAAAAAGGCCCAGAGCGCAGGCAGAACCGAAAGGGTATACCCCACTGTTGCTCGGCTACCTGATGCTTTGGTTGCAAAACCCCAAAGCACCCCAGACATGAAACTCAGAATGACCGAGCCGTAAAACAGCTGGATATATGGCCCTACGAAACGCGCGCCAAACTGCCGTGAACCCCACGCGTTCAGATCACTGTTTAGATAAGTCAAAGCACCCCAGATAAACGGGATCAACCCCGCCAGACCTAAGTACAGTGCGGCCCTGGGCACACCATTCATGCCGGCTGCCTAAGCACACGGGGCACTTTGAATTCCACGTTTTCCACGGCGTTTTCAGCCAACTCAACTGTAACGTCATAGCGTTCACGGAAAGCGTCGACGACCTCGTTCACCAGTTGCTCGGGGGCCGAGGCACCGGCTGTGATGGCCACGCTGGCAATGCCCTCAAGGGCGCGCCAGTCGATATCGGGTGCGCGTTGAACCAGTTGCGCATAGCTGCATCCGGCGCGCGAGGCGACCTCGACCAGACGTTTCGAGTTTGACGAGTTCGGCGCGCCGACCACCAATAGGGCGTCTGACTTTGGGGCGACGGCTTTGACAGCTTCTTGCCGGTTTGTGGTGGCGTAGCAGATGTCTTCCTTATGCGGCCCTACGATGGCTGGAAAGCGGTCCTGCAAGGCTGCGATCACGTCTTTCGTGTCGTCAATCGACAGGGTGGTCTGGGTCACGAACGCCAGCTTGTCCGAGTCTCGTACCTCGATATCAGCGACATCTTCGACCGTTTCGACCAACAGCACTTCGCCTTCGGGCAATTGCCCCATGGTGCCAATCGTTTCCGGGTGTCCTTTATGGCCGATCATCACCATCTGCAGACCGGCATCGAAATGGCGTTGCGCCTCGATATGCACCTTTGACACCAGCGGGCAGGTCGCATCTACAAACAGCATCTCGCGCCTGGATGCCTCAGCCGGGACAGATTTTGGAACGCCATGAGCCGAGAAGATCACAGGCCGATCATCCGGGCATTCGTCCAACTCGGCCACGAAGACAGCACCTTTGTCGCGCAGGCCGTCTACGACAAACTTGTTGTGAACGATTTCGTGACGGACGTAGACAGGCGCGCCCCACTTCTCCAGCGCCATTTCAACGATCTTGATGGCCCGGTCTACGCCTGCACAAAATCCGCGAGGGGCGGCCAGATACAATGTCAGTGGTGGCTTGGTCATGTCGGTGTCTCCTTACGGCACAGGTAAGTCTTTTCCCGGCATTGGTCCAGCCGCCAGATCTGTCATCCATCTGACATGAATCGGTGTTAGCCAGCCGGTGTTTGAGCACCAAGCTATAGTTAATGAAGCGCGGCCAGATCAGTGAGCCTTGGCCGCGCGACCTTCCTAGCCTTTTGGGGCTAAGCTTCGATCAGGTTCCGACTGCGACGCTGCGGGGTTCAGCCGGCATTTCGCGCGGGGGCCGCCCGATTACATCGCGTAGGTCTTCCAGTTCGATAAAGTTGTCGGCCTGGCGGCGGAGCTCGTCCGAGATCATCGGCGGTTGGCTGCGGATGGTTGAGACCACCGAAACGCGCACGCCCTGTCGTTGCAGGCTGGCAATCAGTGGGCGGAAATCCCCATCGCCCGAGAACAGCACGATATGATCAACCCGCGGTGCCAGTTCCATCGCATCGACGGTAAGCTCGATATCCATGTTTCCCTTGACCTTCCGACGCCCCATGCTGTCGGTGTATTCCTTGGCCGGCTTGGTCACCATGGTGAAGCCGTTATAATGCAGCCAGTCTACAAGCGGACGGATCGGAGAATACTCATCATTTTCCAGAAGCGCTGTGTAATAGAAAGCCCGAAGCAGTTTACCTCTGCGCATGAATTCCTGTCGCAGCAGCTTGTAGTCGATATCAAATCCAAGCGCTTTGGCGGCCGCATAAAGATTGGAGCCGTCGATGAACAGCGCTAGCCGTTCGTCTTTATAAAACATAAATAGTCCCTTCCGGTATAATACAGCGCGGTGAGTGATGTGTGAGTGGGTGTAAAAATGTCGCGCTTTGGTGCCCCTATAATTAGGGCTTTTGTTGGGCATCGCAAGTATGCAGTTGACCGAATATACGGCCTCATATGAGTGATTCTGTGCCAAAAACCATCGTTGCCTTGGGGGCAAATCTCAGTTTGGGACGAACTGAGCCGCACTTGACGTTACGGCAGGCACTTTCGGCTCTTTCGGAGAAGGGCCTGGTGATTCGCGACGTCAGCCGGTTTTTTTCCACACCGTGTTTTCCCGCAGGTGCGGGGCCTGATTATGTGAATGCGGCTGCGTCGATTGAAACGGCCAAGGCTCCGGTGGAGTTGTTGCAGGATTTGCATGCCGTGGAACATGAGTTCGGTCGAGAACGCGCGCAGCGATGGGGCATGCGGACCCTTGATCTGGATCTGATCTGCTACGCGGATCAGGTATTGCCAGATCGCGCCACTTTCGATCTTTGGTGTGATCTTGATCCGGATCTGCAGGCGCGGGCGGCCCCGGACGAGCTGATCCTACCGCATCCGCGTCTTCAGGACAGGGCGTTTGTGCTGATTCCTATGGCCGACATTGCGCCGGACTGGCGGCATCCGGTGCTGAACAAGACTGTGATGCAGATGATGGCTGCCTTACCCGCTGCAGACGTGGCTGAGGTCACGCCACTGTGATTGGTGCAGGGGCAGCATTTCTTGCTTGTCAAGGCGTACAATCGGCCTTAGATAAACCTCTTCCTGACATGGACTCAGTAACGGAGAGCGCCCAATGGCCCGCGTGACGGTTGAAGACTGCGTAGACAAGGTTCCGAACCGGTTCGAACTGGTGATGCTTGCCGCCCACCGGGCGCGCGAGATTTCTGCCGGCGGTCCGATCACCGTTGACCGTGACAACGACAAGAACCCTGTCGTGTCGCTGCGCGAGATCGCCGACGAAACCCAGAGCGCGGATGAATTGCGCGAGCGTCTGATCGAAGCCAACCAGACCCAGATCGAGGTTGATGAGCCCGAAGAAGATCAGATGGCATTGCTGATGGGTGCAGAAACGGACAAGCCCGCCGATGACGACATGTCCGAAGAAAAGCTCCTGCGTGCTCTGATGGAGGCGCAAGGCCAGGGTTAACCCCAGCGATAAAGGTGCGGACCGGATGATTTCAGCAGAAGACCTGATTGCGCTGGTCCGCAATTACAATCCCAAGACAAATGCCGAGCGCATCGAGCGGGCCTATGAGTTTGGCCATCAGATGCATGAGGGGCAGTTCCGCCATTCTGGCGAGCCCTATTTTACCCATCCCGTTGCCGTTGCCGCCATTTTGACCGAACAGCGTCTGGATGATGCGACGATCATCACGGCGCTTTTGCACGACACGATTGAAGACACCAAAGCCAGCTACGGCAAAGTGGCCGAGCTGTTCGGGGATGAGGTCGCCAAGCTGGTGGATGGCGTCACCAAGCTGACCAACCTGCAGCTTTCTAGCCGCGAAACCAAACAGGCTGAGAATTTCCGCAAGCTGTTCATGGCCATGTCCAAGGACCTGCGGGTCATTCTGGTCAAGCTGGCTGACCGTCTGCACAACATGCGCACGATCAAGGCGATGCGCCCCGAAAAGCAGGTGATCAAGGCGCGCGAGACGATGGATATCTATGCGCCACTTGCAGGCCGGATGGGGATGCAATGGATGCGTGAGGAACTGGAAGACCTCGCCTTCCGCGTTCTCAACCCCGAAGGCCGCCAGTCGATCATTCGCCGTTTCATCACGCTGCAACGCGAAACCGGCGATGTGATCCACCGGATCACCGGTGATATGCGGCATGAATTGGAAAAGGCAGAGATTGAGGCCGAGGTCTTTGGCCGCGCCAAGAAACCCTATTCAATCTGGCGCAAGATGCAGGAGAAAGACCAGGGTTTCTCTCGACTGTCTGACATCTATGGGTTCCGCATCATCACCATGACCGAGGAGGATTGCTATCGCACGCTTGGAGCCATACATCAGCGTTGGCGCGCGGTGCCAGGACGGTTCAAGGATTATATCAGCCAGCCGAAATCGAACGGATACCGCTCGATCCACACCACAGTGTCGGGCCGCGATGGTAAGCGTGTCGAGGTGCAGATCCGCACCCGTCAGATGCATGACGTCGCCGAAACCGGGGTCGCAGCGCATTGGTCGTATCGGGATGGTGTGCGCACCGAAAACCCGTTTGCCGTAGACCCGGCCAAATGGATTTCGAACCTGACTGAACAGTTCGACAACGAAGAAGACCACGAAGATTTCCTCGAAGCCGTTAAGCTGGAAATGTATTCCGACCAGGTCTTCTGTTTCACGCCCAAAGGCGATGTGGTGAAACTGCCGCGCGGGGCGACACCAATTGATTTCGCCTATGCGATCCACACCCGGATTGGCCACGCCTGTGTCGGAGCAAAGGTGGATGGCATTCGGGTGCCGCTATGGACCCGGCTCAAGAACGGACAATCGGTGGATATCATCACCGCAGATGGACAGACGCCGCAGGTCACATGGCTTGAGATCGCGGTGACAGGCAAGGCCCGCACCGCGATCCGACGTGCGCTGCGTGAAGTGGACCGCGAGCGCTTTATCCGATTGGGCAAAGAACTGGCGCGCTCGGGCTTTGAACATGTGGGCCGCAAGGCGACCGACAAGGCGTTGGACACTGCGGCCAAGCATTTGCGCATGAAGGATCGTGATGAACTGCTGGCGCGATTGGGCAGTGCGGAACTGACCGCCCATGACGTTGTCGAGGCCGTCTATCCCGAACTGACCAAGGATGAAGGCGATGCGATCCCGATGCGCCGCGCGGTGATTGGCCTGGAGCCGGGGCAGAAATTCGACCGTGCACCTTGCTGCCAGCCGTTGCCCGGTGAGCGCATTGTTGGCATCACCTATCGCGGTAAAGGCGTTGAGGTGCATGCAATCGATTGCAATCGATTATCAGAATTCGAAAGCGAGCCAGAGCGCTGGGTCGATCTGCATTGGCATTCCGGCACTCACCCTGCCGCCTATGGCGCGACGCTTGATCTGACCATCGGCAATGACGCCGGGGTGCTGGGGCGAATTTGCACATTGATTGGTGAGAAAAAGGCCAATATCTCGAACCTGGAGTTTGTTGATCGGAAACCAGATTTCTACCGGTTGCTAATCAATGTTGAGTTGCGTGACCTGGAACAGTTGCATTCGCTTATGCTGATGCTTGAGGCTGAAAGCGATGTCGCCGCCGTTGAGCGACACAGGGAACAGGCGAAACCAGTTGTGGCAGCTGGCTGAGTAGGGGTGATCGCGAGTGGTTTTCAAGCGCCGAGATCGACGCTCGCCTGTCCAGATCGCATCGGAGTTCGTCTATCCGCGCGGTGGATGGACCCGCGCCTTTCACTACGTCAAACATCGGGTGCGGCGTCTGCCGGATTCCCCTGATCGGATCGCCCGTGGCATCGGCGCCGGAGTTTTTGCAGCCTTTACGCCGTTTTATGGGATGCACTTCGTTGTTGCCGCGCTTTGTGCACGCCTGATCAACGGCAATATCCTTGCGGCGCTCAGCGGGACGTTCTTTGGTAATCCCCTGACTTATGTACCGATTGGTGTGATCTGCCTACAAACAGGCCATTTCATTCTGGGCACAGAGTTCGACAAGAGTGTTGAGCGCGGGTTGATGGGTAAGTTCGCCAGCGCGTTGGGCGATCTCAAAAACAACTTTCTGTCGATATTCACCGACCGTGTCGCGGACTGGCACGGGCTTGGCGTGTTTTATTACGAGGTGTTTTACCCCTACCTCGTTGGGGGCATTCTGCCCGGCCTTTTGGCCGGAGCTATATGCCACTACCTCAGCCTGCCGCTGATCCGCACGTATCAGCAACGCCGCCGCGACAAGATCAAGGCGAAATTCGACGAAATCAGACGACGGGCGGAAGAATCCACTGACGCTTAGACAACAAAGCCTCTAGGTTCAGGCCAAACACTGCAAAAGGAATCGAACGATGTCTGACAACCAATTGCGCCTGGGTGTAAACATCGACCACGTCGCCACCGTACGTAATGCGCGTGGTGGGGCTTATCCTGACCCTCTGCGTGCTGCCAAGCTGGCCGAAGAGGCTGGGGCCGATGGCATCACCGCCCATTTGCGCGAAGACCGTCGCCATATCTCTGACGCCGATATCGACGGGCTGATGGAGGTTCTGTCGGTCCCGCTGAACTTCGAGATGGCGGCAACGGACGAGATGCAGAAAATCGCCCTGCGCCACAAACCGCATGCTGTGTGTATCGTTCCCGAAAAGCGCGAGGAGCGCACAACCGAGGGCGGGCTTGAGGTGGCGCGCGAGGAAAACAAGCTGGCGCATTTCATTGCGCCGTTGCGCGACGTAGGTTGCCGCGTGTCGATCTTCATCGCCGCCGATCAACGCCAGATCGAAGCCGCGCATCGCATTGGGGCCGAGGTCATCGAGTTGCACACCGGTGCCTATTGCGATGCCCATGCCGAAGGCCGCATGGAGGAGGCTGCCCGCGAGCTTGAGGCGCTGCGCACAATGTCGAGCTTTGCGCATTCTCTGGGGCTTGAGGTGCATGCCGGCCACGGACTTACCTATGACACGGTTCAGCCGATCGCTGCCTTCCCTGAGGTGAAAGAGCTGAATATCGGTCACTTCCTGATTGGCGAGTCGATCTTTCTGGGCCTCACGCCTGCCATCCAGCAGATGCGTCGTCTGATGGATGAGGCGCGCGCATGATCACATACGGCTTCATTGCGATCTGGTTTGCCTGGATCATGGCCGGGGGCTCTCCGGGGCCTGCAACCATGGGCATCGCAGGAACCGCAATGAACGAAGGCCGCCGCGCCGGGTTGGCCTTCGCGTTGGGCATTTGTGCTGGCTCTGCAGCCTGGGGGATCGCCGCTGCACTGGGCCTGTCGGCGATCATGCTGGCCAATGTCTGGGTTTTCGAAATCATCCGATATGTGGGCGTGGCCTATCTGGGCTGGCTTGCCTTCAAAGCTCTGCGCCGCGCGATGACCTCGGATGAAGTTGCTTTGGGCCAACCTGTCACAGGTTCTCTGCCGACAATCTTTGCCAAAGGCGCTGCAATCCACCTAACCAATCCCAAGGCAATCCTCAGCTGGGGTTCTATCTACGCCATTGTCGCGCCGAACGATGCCAGCTTGCTGATGTTGCTTGGGTATTTCGCGCTGCTCTATGTCGGGTCGTTGCTGATCTTTATCGGCTATGCCTTTCTCTTTTCCTCAAGCCGCATGGTCCAAGGTTACCGCCGCGCCCGCCGCTGGTTTGACCTGGCATTTGCCGGGTTCTTCGGGCTGGCGAGTTATAAGATTCTGACGGTGCGGTTGGGGTGATGGCTGAACCCCCTAATGTGAGGTGCAAGCCAGTCTCGGGTTTTACAAGCTATGCTTGCAGGTACCTGTTGGCGCGTTTCTCGCTAACTGTGTGTATCCAGGCATACGTAATAGCCACAGGAGCTTATGTTTCGACCATCGCAGTGTCGCAGCTGCCCCTAATTTATGCCGCATACCGATTTGCAGCGGAGTTTCACCAAAGCCATGGGCGTGTCATGACGATAAGCGAGATCTGGCTGTCGGCTTTTCTTGCTACGATACTAGTTGCCTCGCTTGAGGTAACAATTTCCATCGTCGGTTCGTACTTTTTTGTTGGCCCATCTTTTTTTGACCAAGATATCGTGTACATTAGAAATGTGCATTTAGGAGCGTTCTACGCAGCAATTTTCGCGGCGACGGCCTTTGCGTTCGTATTCAATGTCTTCTTTTTCTGGGCCGGAAACAAAACCGAGGAACTAAAGTCGAAGCGGAATTCGGGGTGCACACAGAAATGATCCTCGGCATCGGCACAGACCTCGCAAATATTGACCGCATTCAGGGCACGCTGGATCGCTTTGGCGACCGGTTCCGCAACCGTGTCTTCACCGAGACCGAGCAGCGTAAGGCCGAACGCCGCGCTGACACCGCTGGCACCTACGCCAAACGCTGGGCCGCGAAAGAGGCGTGTTCCAAGGCGTTGGGCACTGGTTTGCGTATGGGTATCTCGTGGAAAGATATGGCGGTCACCAACCTTAAAACCGGTCAACCCGTGATGCATGTCACCGGTTGGGCGGCCGAACGGCTCAAGGAAATGACGCCCGAGGGGCATGAGGCAATCATCCATGTCACCCTGACGGATGATCACCCTTGGGCGCAGGCTTTTGTGGTGATCGAGGCCAGACCCCTTGCTGACACGGCTGCGGTCTTGACTTGGCCCCAGTCGCCCCGCATGTAGCATCCCAACAACGCAATGACCGGAGAGCAGTATGGCCGAGGACGCCAAAACAGGTAACCCCGTGTGGGAGACGATCAAAACCATCGTCTATGCCCTTTTGATCGCGGGCGTTTTCCGCACCCTGTTCTTTCAGCCGTTCTGGATTCCTTCCGGCTCGATGAAGCAGACCCTGCTGATTGGCGACTTTCTGTTCGTGAACAAGATGGCTTATGGCTACTCTTATGCCTCCTGCCCCAGCTTGAACTTTATGAACATCGATGCCGAAGATATCTGTGGTTGGCTGCCCGGCGATGACAACACACGTATCTGGGGCGGCGAGCCCGAGCGCGGTGATGTCATTGTGTTCCGACATCCGGTTACGGGGCGGGACTACATCAAACGTCTGATCGGTTTGCCGGGTGACCGCATTCAGGTGCGCGAAGGTCAGATCATTTTGAACGGCACGCCGGTGCCGCAACAGCCTGACGGGGTGTTTACAGAAATCGCCGAACCCCAGGGGCCGCAACGCCTGCGCCCGCGCTGTGAAAACGGGCCGGTTGGAAATGGCGGCACCTGCGAAAAGTCGCGCCTAATTGAAACTTTGCCCAATGGCGTGTCCTATGATGTGCTGAACATCGGCAATCAGGGGTCAGACAATACCGGCATCTATACGGTGCCCGAAGGCCATTATTTCTTCATGGGGGACAACCGCGACAACTCCGCTGATAGCCGTCTGCCGCAATCCGCGGGCGGCGTTGGTTACGTGCCCTACGAAAACCTGATCGGTCGCGCCGACCGGATCATGTTCTCGTCCGCCGGGCGCTCCATGCTGTTCTTCTGGACTTGGCGCGGGGATCGGTTCTTTAAGGCGGTGAATTGAAGCTTTCATCCGAGATAAAAGCATTCCAGCAGCGTTTGGGATACGAATTCACCAATCCCCAACTGCTGGTGCGCGCATTGACTCATGGATCAGTGTCTTCGGCCACGCGGCCCGATAACCAGCGGTTGGAGTTTCTGGGGGACCGTGTGCTGGGGTTGGTTATGGCGACTGCGCTCCTAGAGGCGGACAAGAAAGCCACCGAAGGCCAGTTGGCGCCGCGCTTCAACGCGTTGGTCCGCAAAGAGGCCTGTGCCGATGTCGCTCGCCAGATTGATCTGGG
The DNA here is from genome assembly GCF_056533095.1 of Ruegeria sp. H3. Lineage (NCBI taxonomy): Bacteria > Pseudomonadati > Pseudomonadota > Alphaproteobacteria > Rhodobacterales > Roseobacteraceae > Ruegeria > Ruegeria sp. H3. Next base: position 79,663 of record NZ_JBQFOD010000013.1, read on the forward strand.
GGCCGTCCTGAAACTGGGCCGGTCCGAGATGCTGTCGGGTGGTCGCCGCAAACAGGCACTGCTTGGCGATGCGATGGAGGCGGTCATCGCGGCCATCTATCGTGATGCTGGTTTTGAGGCGGCGCGGGACGTCATCATAGCCCTATGGGGCGAGCGCATTCATAAGGTTGAAGCCGACGCCCGTGATGCCAAAACCGCGCTGCAGGAATGGGCGCAAGCCCGCGGTCAGAAACCTCCGGCTTATGTCGAGGTCAAACGCACCGGCCCCGACCACGCCCCCATTTTCACCATCGCTGCCCGTCTGCAGGACGGCACTGAGGCGCAGGCGACCGCAGGCTCGAAACGCCAGGCCGAGCAGGCTGCTGCGAAATCTCTGTTGGGTCAGTTGAGTTGAGCTGTTTCGCCGAATTCGGAACATGAAGATCAGACCGGCACAGATAGCGGACGCTGCCAGCCTTGCGGCATTGTCGATTGAGGTCTGGATCAGTACCTACCTGCGGCATGGCGTAAACGCTTTCTTCGCCGAGTTTGTTCTGTCCGAATTCACGACCGCCCAGTTCGAGGCTCTGCTTGAAGAGGGGGGCGATATGCTGATGGTCTCTGAAAACAGCGACGGGATCGACGGCTATATTCGGCTAGCAGAGAAACGCGTTGCACTCGTTGATGGGCTTTCCGATCTTGAGGTCCTGACGTTTTACGTCCAGCCCCGCCATCACGGTAAAGGCATAGGTTCCGCATTGCTGGATGTTGCGATCGAATATGCTCGGGATCTAGGCCGTAATGGAATCTGGCTGACAACCAATTCCGAGAACAAACCTGCGATTGATTTCTATCTGTCCAAAGGGTTTGAGCAGGTTGGTGTCACGGATTTCCGTATTGGGGATCAAGCCTACCCGAACCATGTGCTGGCTTTGACGATACCAGGGCAAGCCTAAAGTCAATCTGCTGGGTAAAGCCGCTTGGCCCGGTCTTCCAATGCTTGATGGCATGACACTGAAGCGTCCAGCTTCCCGAATGCTCCAGAACTACGCTACCCGCTCGGAACGCGACAAATCCCTCTGGCCCGCAGCGCCATTCTGCTATACGGGTGCGCACTTGCAAACAGGATCGCAGCACACATGACCACACGCGCCGGATTTATCGCCCTGATCGGAGAGCCCAATGCAGGCAAATCCACCCTTCTGAATCGAATGGTCGGGGCCAAGGTCTCGATCGTGACGCATAAGGTGCAGACCACACGCGCGCGCATTCGCGGTGTGGCGATGGAGGGCGACGCGCAACTGGTTTTTGTCGATACGCCCGGCCTGTTCAAACCCCGCCGCCGCCTGGATCGCGCCATGGTCGCCGCCGCTTGGGGCGGCGCTGCGGATGCGGATGTGGTTGTTCTGATGGTCGAGGCCCATCGCGGCATTACCGAAGGCGTTGAACGCATCCTTGAAGGTCTGGAAGAAATCGGACAGGGCCGCAAAGTTGCGCTGGCCATCAACAAGATCGACAGGGTTCAATCCGAAGTCTTGCTGACCCTGACCAGCGACCTGAACGCGCGCTACGCCTTTTCCGAGACGTTCATGATCTCGGCCGAAAAGGGTCACGGCGTTGATGATCTGCGGAAATGGCTGGCTGGCGAGGTGCCCGAAGGCCCGTGGCTGTATCCCGAAGACCAGATCGCGGACCTTCCGATGCGTATGATTGCCGCCGAGATGACGCGCGAGAAACTGACCCTACGCCTACACCAGGAACTGCCCTATCAGCTGACGGTCGAGACCGAAAACTGGGAAGAGCGCAAGGATGGCTCGGCCAAGGTCGATCAGGTCATCTATGTCATGCGCGACGGCCACAAGGGCATCGTTTTGGGCAAACGAGGTGAGACGATCAAGGCTGTAAGCCAGGCTGCACGCGCGGAACTGGAAGAGTTCCTCGACCGCAAGATCCACCTGTTCCTGCAGGTCAAAGTCCGGCCCAACTGGCTGGAGGAATCCGAGCGCTATTCGGAAATGGGGCTGGACTTCAAAGACGGCAACGCATGACTCGCCTGACCGCCGAATTCTGGGTGCATGCCTATCTGGCGCGCTTGCGGTTGCAGGATATACCGGCATTTGTTGTGGCCCATGGGGACAACACGGCAGGCGCGGTGCTGGTCAAGATCAATACGCTAGACGGGCAGGCAATCGCCTATCAACGCAGCTTTGACCTTATGAGCGGTGAGCGGAAATGGATTGAGCTATCTTCGGGGCCCGAAGGTGATGTTGACGCCGCCCTGACCAGACAGCGTAGCTTTGACCCCGATCTTTGGGTGATCGAGGTCGAGGACCGGCAAGGGCGGCATATGTTGGGCGAGGAGGGGTTGGAGTAGTAGCTCAACCTCTGGAGGGATATCGACACAATTTTTCACCATGCGACGTGGATGGCACGAACCTTGCTCCGCGATAGACAATGCTGAAAATAGGTTGTGAGGGATTGTGGCGCATCGAGAATGCTCCGAGATATTCCATGTCCTTAAAGAAAACAGATTCCGGGAAACCTGATGTCACCAGAGATCCCGTTTCGTTACATTTCCAGCCGGGTTCCCGTAGCCGGGCGTCTGCTTCCTCTTGCATATCGTAGATTCGTATCGCCGGACCCGGATTCAACTCCATCATCCAAATGTCATTTACCATTACGATTGAGCCATTTTCGTGCCTGTATAAGTTTATCTTTCGTGCATAATCGGCAATCAGATGCTCTGAGGTACACAAGACAGAGCCGTCACAAACGACCACCCTGCGGTGCTTTTCCCACCCAAAGGAGAGCGGAATGGGGGCTTTTTGTGCCGCGATTGTCAGGCCATTCAATTCCGTCGTCTTCAGTTTGTAACTCGACGAAGAGAAGGCGAGAGAGACTGTAGGATGGCGAAGGATAGCGATCATCGCTACAAACAAACCGATGAATGCAATGAGCGCTAGTACAGAGTATCGGATGATTTTCATACAAACTATTAGAACGTGGAAGGAATCGATTTAAGTGAAATTGAGCACTAGAGAAGACGATGGGCTCTGAGAAGTGCAGATAATCATATATAGACGCGCAGAAACTCTGGAGTATTAACGCAGCTTTGACCCCGATCTTTGGGTGATCGAGGTCGAGGATAGGCAAGGGCGGCATCTGTTAAGGGAAGAGGGGTTGGAGTAAGAACTCTAGCGAGTTCGGTATCCACTCTTTTGCCTGAACATAAACGCGTTCAGTCTAAGTCTGCAAAATAGACAAAGCTCATCTTGTTGCCGTCCAGATCGCGGGCATATGCGCCAAAAAAGTCCGGGCCATACTGCGGGCGCGGTCCCGGGTCGCCTTCGTTGGTGCCGCCATTGGCGATCGCGATTGCATGGACTTTGCGCACTTCATCTTCGCTTTCGCACATCAGGCCGACCATGTTTCCGTTACCCGGTGTTGCAGTTTTTTGATCATGTGGCAGCGAAACCCATATTCGTCCGCCGTCGCGCAGTTGGTAGCAGACAGCGTATGGCATGTATTCAGCTACGACTTTGCCACCAATTCCGGCCATTGTTGTGTCGTAAAATTTGCGGGCTTTAGCAACGTCGTTTGAGCCGATCATTACGTAGTTAAGAGACATGGATTGAATTCCTTTCTAAGAACATTGGGCGAACATTAGCCAGTGCGGTGATAGCGCGCAATTCGATTGTTCGACCCTGTAAATCCCCTAGGCCAGTTTCTGCCTTGTGTGTTCAGCGGGCATGAGATTTTCTGCGAATAGACAAGACAACCGAACGGATACAGCCTTGGATTGGCGCGATCACGGCATACTTCTGACTTCTCGCCGACACGGCGAAACATCGGCGATTGTCGAGGTTTTCACAGAAGCCCATGGTCGCCATGCCGGGGTCGTGCGCGGTGGGACCAGCCGGAAGATTGCGCCGATCCTACAGCCGGGCGCACAGCTGGATGTGCTGTGGCGCGCGCGGTTGGAGGAGCATATCGGCACGTTTCAGGTTGAACCTCTGCGGTCCCGCGCAGCGGCGGCGTTTTCCGGGCGGTTGGCTTTGTCAGGTTTGAACGCGGTTGTGTCGCTGCTGTCCTTCTGCCTGCCAGAGCGAGAGCCGCATCCGGCGATCTACAAGCAGACCGAACAATTGATGGACCTGCTGGGACAGGACGACATTTGGCCGTTGGCCTATCTGCGGTGGGAGTTGGCGCTGCTTGAAGAACTGGGTTTTGGTCTTGACCTGTCAGCCTGCGCCGTCACCGGCGCGACCGAGAGGCTGGCCTTTGTCTCACCCAAAACGGGGCGGGCGGTCAGCACTGAGGGCGCAGGTGATTGGGCAGATCGGTTATTGCCGTTGCCGGCTTGCTTGCGGGGCGAAGGCGACGCGCCGGATGTTGAGGTTGCAACCGGCCTACAGACCACAGGTTATTTCCTAGAAAACCGCGTCGCCCCCGCGTTGGGTCATACGCCATTGCCTCAGGCACGGGCGCGGTTTGTAGATCAACTTACTCGACGGCTTTAAACACCATCTCGTGCCCGGCTTCGTTGCGTAAGATCAGCACATTCCCCGACACCTCGGATTGTGTCATCGCCATCAACGCGGCAAAATAAGTGCCTTCAAGTTCCAGCGATGCGCAAGCCGCACGCGTCGCGCTGAGGTTTTCAATCCCGAACCAGGGATATGGCGCGCTGATCGTCGCCTGATAGCTGTTGCAGGGGGCATTTCCGGCAATCTGCCCGTCTGCGGGAAACCGTAGCAGCGCGCTGGCCTCAAACGATTGGCCATCAATCTCCTGCAACTGCCATGACTGGTCTGCCGCACCATAGGCAGACAAGGTTTCATCCCGGTCACATTGCAACAACCCGATGAGCGGTAACGCAAAGGCAAGGCGGATCATATCAGTCTCCTACAACCTTGGAACGCTTTGCCTTTAGGCGTGTCGATCCGGCATCGTCAAGGAAGTTGAAGGCTTCTGGTCGTATTCAGGCCATAGTTGACCCAAGGTCACAAATCGACATAGTGGAGCCAAGCCAAACCCGGGCCCTAGTCAGCATCACAGCTAATCCCGAAGGGCAATGCCCATTAAGCTGGTAGCGCAAAAGCAGAGTTTGTTTCATGTCACAGGTCAGCGACACCGAAACCAAAAAGCGAACGCGGCCCATCGTCAAAGTCGTGATCGTCCTGGTTTATCTGGTGTTTTTGTTCCTGCTGGTTGAATTGTTGTCTTACGTCGCGGTTGTCCACCTGTTTGACAATGCGCTCGGTGGCAAGGCCGAGCGTCATCTTTACTCCTCGATCCGAGGGCATGAACTTAACCCCGACTACCAACGTCAATTCGATACTGGCGGGCAGCGCATTCATTCGGATCAGGGGTTCCGGTATGACTCCGTTGTCGATCTGCCCAAGCCGAATAGCACCTACCGCATCTTTCTGATGGGCGGCTCCACCGCCTATGCCATCGGATCACAAGGGCGCGTGTATCCAGATCATCCGACGCTTACCAATAGTGAAACGGTGTCCTACTTTCTTGAACAAACTCTCCGCGAGCAGCTGAAGGATGAAATGCCCGGTGTGAAGATCGAGGTGATCAACGCCGGTGTTGCCGCCTATCACAGCTTTCAGCATGTGCTGTATATCTACGAGACGCTCTATGAGTACGAGCCTGACCTGATTGTTTTTCTGGACGGTCACAATGATTTCTACAATGTGGGGGTTAAAAATCCGATCCAGAGCTATGGCTATTCCTCGGCTCGGATGGTGGATGCGCTCAACGACCGCGAGCCTTTCTTTGCGGCCTATGCGTTCTTGCGGGCCCCGGCCGAGTATTCCTATACGTTCAAGCTGGCGTCGAAATTCACCCAAGGTTTGTATCAGCGCTATGAGGCACCCAACTACAATCTGACCGGCGACGTGACCGCGTTGGAACGCGATTTCTCAGCCGAGCTGGCCGAGACCGCACGTCGTGGGTTTTTGCGCAATTACAAGCTGATCGAGTCTTTTGGTGCCTATCACGGGTTCTGCTACCATGTCTTCCTGCAGCCTGAGGTGGTATTCGAAAACGTCGAAAACCTGAGCGCGGCAGATCAGGAAATCGCTCAGATTACGCGCGACTGGTACGTGCCCGGACGAGAGCAGGTGATGACGCGCGCGCGCGCTGAGTTTCCGGAGCTGTTTGATCAGGCCGATATTCCCTATACCGAAATCGCTGAGATCGCAGCTCCTGAACACAAGGACAAAAGCCTGTATGTCGACTATACGCACCTGACGGCGGAAGGTTCGAAACTGGTGGCGGCCCGGATGCTGCCCGTAGTGATCGACACCATTTCAAAATGCGAGACGGGGTCCTGATCTCAGAACGCAAGTTCACCGTTTAGCAATTGTGTGCGCACCTCCATCCTTGGGCGCCAGTTGTACCGGGTATCTTTCCGAACAGGCCCCCAGAACAAGGCGCCGCTATTGCGCCATGGATCAAGGATTATGCCGTCATACATCGAATCGCCCTTGGCACTGATCAAGGCGGAATGGTGAATGATCCGGAACGGTGTCGGTGGCGATGTAGCCCAGTGTAGTTCGAGCGTTCGAAACCCTTCCTGCCGCAGTCGCCGCGTCATGGCCTGTGCCCAGTCATTGCACAGCCCGTATTCCCGAAAGCCGTTGGCGACCTTGGCGTTATGTATGATCGCCGGGTCGGTTACGTTCCATTCTCGGGCAAGGTGCTGAGAATAGGTGTACGAGATTGATGCGGCGGTTTGTGCCTCAATCGGATCAACCTCCGGCCCGAGGGATTGAATGGCTTGTGCCAGTTCGTCGATATCATCCTGATTGGCGGTTGGCTGCGGCACCGCGCAGCCGCTTAGGGTCAGGGCTGTCAACATAGCCCAGAGAACCAATATTCGTGTCATGTAGGGTGCCAGCAATTGTCCAGTTTCTTCTGGTGGCAATAAGTCGGTATCGACGGATTTCATAGGGGAAGTTTGGCCGCAGGTTTGCCAACACTACTGGTTTAGGAAATTGGACTGCGTTGGTTGCAACAACTGGCGCAAGAAAAGACCCGGTGCAAAGACCGGGTCAGTTGGGGAAACAAGGCCGCCTTATTCGATCACCCGAGCAGACGTCGTGCGATGACCTGTGCCTGAATTTCGGCAGCCCCTTCGAAGATATTTAGAATGCGCGCGTCACACAGAACGCGGCTGATCTTGTATTCCAGCGCAAAGCCGTTGCCGCCATGAATTTGCAGACCATTGTCAGCTGCAGCCCAAGCAACGCGGGCACCAAGCAGTTTGGCCATACCGGCCTCAAGGTCGCAGCGGTGGCCATGGTCCTTTTCCCAGGCCGAGAAATAGGTCAGCTGCCGCGCAATCATGATCTCGACCGCCATCATTGCCAGCTTGCCCGAGACGCGGGGAAAGTTGATCAGCGATTTACCGAATTGTTTCCGATCCTGCGCATATTGCATCGCAATATCCAATGCGCTTTGCGCTACCCCAATGGCGCGTGCGGCGGTTTGGATGCGGGCGGATTCAAACGTCTCCATCAGCTGTTTGAAGCCCTTGCCTTCTTCCCCGCCCAGAAGGTTTTCGCCTTTCACGTGGAAGCCGTCAAATCCCAGCTCGTATTCCTTCATCCCGCGATAACCCAGAACCTCGATCTCGCCACCGGTCATGCCGGGGGTGGGGAATGGGTTTTCATCTGTGCCCGGGGTTTTTTCGGCTAGGAACATGGACAGGCCACGGTGGTCGGTGCTGTCCGGGTTGGTGCGGGCCAGCAGGGTCATGACATGGGTGCGGGCCGCATGTGTGATCCAGGTTTTGTTACCGGTGATCTGGTAATCGCCGTTCTCATCCTTGACCGCACGGGTGCGCAGGCTGCCGAGGTCCGAACCGGTGTTGGGTTCTGTAAACACGGCGGTCGGCAAAATCTCGGCGCTGGCCAGCTTGGGCAGCCAATTGGCTTTTTGTTCGTCCGTGCCGCCAGCCAGGATCAATTCCGCTGCAATTTCGGACCGGGTCCCCAGTGAGCCGACGCCGATATAGCCGCGCGACAACTCTTCTGAAACCACGCACATCGATGCTTTGGACAGACCAAAGCCGCCAAATTCCTCGGGGATGGTTAGGCCGAACACGCCCATTTCGGCCAGCTCTTCGATGATCTCGATCGGGATCAGCTCGTCCTTCAGATGCCAGTCATGGGCGTTGGGTTCGACCTTTTCGACCGCATAGCGGCGGAACTGGTCGCGGATCATCTCAAGCTCTTCATCCAGCCCCGAAGCCCCGAACATGGCGGCACCGGCCTGCGCCTCCATCAATTCGACCAAACGTGTCCGCGCGGCCTGTGAGTTGGCCTGCGACATGAGGGTCTGCACCTCGGGGCATTGGAACCCGGACAACGCATCCCAACCAAGGCCAAGATCCTGAAGGCGCACAACTTCGCCCTGGTTCATGGGGATGCCACCGGCCACCTGATGCAGGTATTCACCAAAGGCGATCTGATGCAGCAGCTGTTCGATCTCACCGAACTTGCCTGCGGCTTCCAGTGCTTCGGCCCACCGCTGCATCTGTTGAAGCGATTGGTGATAGGTGGCTAGCCAGGCCAGCCCATGCGCGGCGGTTTGGTTGGCTTCGATCAACGCACCAGAGACGCGCCCATCGGATGTCACCTTGTCCCGTATTGAATCGCGCGCTTTCTCAAAGACAGCCTCAACAGCCGGTACCGCTTTGCTGGTCAGGCTAAGAAGGTCTGGCAAAGTCGCATTGGTGGTCATCTGGGATATGTCCTGTCCATCATGGGCCATGAATCGCGTCCTGTCTTGGGTGGTCTGGTCATATCATGCTGCACGTGCAGCGCAACAAAAATACTTATTACGTTGCGAAAAAGTTCAAAAGTTGCGCTTTCATTTTGCGATGCAGAAAGCTTGACGCTGTACATAGTGTTGGTTTCAGCGCCGCCCATCTGCAAAGCGAAACACAAAATAGAGACCCAGCATCAGGAAAAACAGGCCCGAGATATCGCCGATCAAATAGGCAACATATTCAACCGTCGCGCTGCCAAAGGCCATGTTGGTCAGGCCAGAGACCAGAATTGACGTGATTACGCCAACGCCCATGACGCAAATCCAACAGGGCTTTCTGTCGGCTCTTGGGAACAAATCCCAACCCATCCATTTCAGAAGGTAGAACACCGCCGGCACGGTTGTGACCGCGATGGCAATGGCCATCAGGCGGCTGGGCAGGAACAGATCCACCCCGCCCAGTATTGCAAAAACCGCAATGACCCCCGGCAACAGCGCAAAGATCGCCCGCCAACCTAACAGCCAAGCGGATAGCACGCGCACTCCGTGCGGTAGAAACAGCAGGCTTGCCCGGCTGGGATATTCTGGAAAGAACATGTTCTGTAGCGGCATCAAAACCTCAAAGGTGAGGAGTGATGCGAACACATAAGCCAAAGAGGCAAAGAAAGTTTCTGTGACCCACCTGCGCACCGAGATCAACCAATGATGCGCAAGAGGCGCAGCTTATCTGGGCGCATGAACGATGTATCGCCCTCGATTTGCATTGCCGCTTTGAGACAAATAGCCTTTTTCAACCAACGATTTCAGCGCACGAAAAAAAGTCGGACGCGAAACTCTTTGGACCAGTGTGTGTTCGATCAAGCCGAACGTCCGAACCTCTTGATCTGCTTTCGATAGCTCCTCGGCCGCGTAGTAGATGTCGCGTTCGACCGGCGAGAGATTCTCCAGCCCCAATGTACGCTCCATGCTCTGCATCAACTTGCGCAGCTCGGTCAGTTTCGAAATTTCTGTCATATTTTACCTGTCTTGCTTCGTGCCTGACACTGTCCAGTCCTGGTGGCGCGAAATCGGTTGAATTTGGGTGTTCAACAAGTTGCGCGCTGGCACGTATCCCCGTGTAAGTGGTTTACTCTGCTATTTGGGTGGCCCGATCTGCAGAGGTGAGTATGCAGGCGCGAGAAACCCTGTGGTGCTTTCTGTTTTGGTTCCGGCGCAGTTGCATCGGAGGTCTTAGTAATGGGCAGAGTGCCTATCTCAATCTGAGTGTCAAAACAATAAAATTGTTGAGAATGGTGCCGTCGCGTAACTATTGAAGGTCAAAGCGCCATATTGATGACGCAAAAAAGAAGGGGCGCAAGCGCCCCTGTCTGTTTAGCCGATTGCGACCGATTTTATGTCGTCGTCGATGAAGGGGATGTATTGCTCAAAATTCTCGGCAAACATCTGCACCAATTTCTCGGCTTGCTTGTCAAAGGCTGCCTGATCGTCCCACGTACGGCGCGGGTCCAGCAGAACTTCGGGAACGCCGGGCACTGAAACGGGTACGTCAAAGCCGAAATTGGCATCCTTGCGGAATTCGGCGTCAGCCAGAGACCCTTCGAGCGCAGCTGTCAGCAGCGCGCGGGTCGCCTTGATCGGCATCCGGCTGCCCACACCATAAGCGCCGCCAGTCCAACCTGTGTTGACCAGCCAACAGGTGGCGCCGTGCTGGGCGATCTTGTCACGCAGCAGGTTGCCATAGGCCTCGGGTCGACGCGGCATGAAGGGTGCGCCAAAGCAGGTCGAGAAGGTCGGCTGCGGCTCGGTCACGCCACGCTCGGTGCCTGCCACCTTCGAGGTGAAGCCGGACAGGAAGTGATACATCGCCTGCGCCGGTGTCAGCCGCGCGATCGGAGGCAACACGCCAAACGCATCACAGGTCAGCATGATGATGTTCTTGGGATGCCCACCGAGGGCGCTGCTGGAGGCGTTCGAGATATACTCGAGCGGGTAGGCACAGCGCATGTTCGCGGTCAGCGAGTCATCGTCGAAATCCAGTTCCTTTGTTTCGGGGTCGAAGACCATGTTTTCGATGACTGTGCCGAACTTGCTGGTTGTCGCGTAGATCTCGGGCTCGGCCTCGGCGTTCAGGTTGATCGTCTTGGCGTAGCAGCCACCTTCAAAGTTAAAGGTGCCACGATCCGACCAGCCATGTTCGTCGTCACCTATCAGCACGCGGGCAGGGTCAGCGGACAGCGTTGTCTTGCCGGTGCCCGACAGGCCGAAGAAGACCGCCGTGTCGACCGGGTTGCCCACGGCGTGGTTGGCCGAGCAATGCATCGGCATCACGCCTTTTTCCGGCAGCATGTAGTTCAACAGGGTGAAGACGGACTTTTTGTTCTCACCTGCGTACTCCGTGCCGCCGATCAGGATCAGCTTGCGGTCAAAGTTCAGCGCAATGACTGTCTCGCTGCGGCAGTTGTGCTTGGCCGGGTCCGCCTTGAAGCTGGGGCAGTTGATGATGGTGAAATCCGCCGTGAAATCATCCAGATCCTCACGATCGGGACGGCGCAGCAGGTGACGGATGAACAGGTTGTGCCAGGCCAGCTCGGTGACCATGCGCACATTGATTGAATAGGTAGGATCAGCTCCGCCTACGAGGTCCTGCACGAAATAGTCGCGGCCCCTCATATGCTCGAGCATATCTTCATAGAGAGCATCGAACCCCTCCGGGCTCATCGCGGCGTTGTTTTCCCACCAGATGCTGTCGGCGACGCTGTCGGTCTTGACGACGTGCTTGTCCTTGGGCGAGCGGCCGGTGAACTTACCGGTGGTGACCAAAAAGGCACCGCCGTTGCCCAGCGTGCCTTCGCCACGCTTCAGCGCCTCTTCGATCAGCGCCGGTTCCATGAAATTGTAATAGACATTGCCCAGGCCCTCGATCCCCTGATTTTCGAGGCGGAATTGCGGGTTAACCCGTCCAGATGTCATGCGTGTCTTCTCCTGTGGCGGCGCTGCGGCGTGTTGGGTCGGGTGCGCCTTTGGGGCAGTTTGCCGGGGAAAACCGGCCGATGAGTGGGTCTTATCATGGTCTTTTGGGGCGTGAACAGGACGGTTTGGCGCAGTTAGCGCAACCAAGTTGAGGTTTAGCGCCACCAAAGATTTCCTGTCGGAAAACTGGGCAGCATTTTGCGGGCAGCAAGGCATTTTTGCCGCATAGCTGCCGCAACAATGGCACGATTCAAGGTTACGGATTGATTCGGATCAGCAAAAACGCCAACAATACCTTACAAAAAAGCGTATTATTGCGTATGTGAGCAGGAATAGGGGTAAGCCCGATGTCAAAGATTGCACTGGTGGATGACGACAGAAACATTCTGACGTCCGTATCCATGACGCTCGAAGCCGAAGGTTTCGAGGTTGAAACCTACAATGATGGACAGGCCGCGCTGGACGCGTTCAACAAGAAACTGCCGGATATGGCCGTTCTGGATATCAAAATGCCGCGTATGGACGGGATGGACCTGTTGCAGCGTCTGCGCCAGAAGACGCAAATGCCGGTGATCTTTTTGACCTCGAAAGATGACGAGATTGATGAGGTCCTTGGCCTGCGTATGGGGGCCGATGACTATGTCAAAAAGCCATTCTCTCAGCGTCTGCTTGTGGAGCGCATTCGTGCGCTGCTGCGTCGGCAAGAAGCCACCAGCGGTGATGCAACTGTTGCCGCAACCGGCGACACCAAGGTCATGGAACGCGGAGAATTGCGGATGGATCCGTTGCGCCACGCGGTCAGTTGGAAAGGCACCGATGTCTCGTTGACAGTGACCGAATTCCTGTTGTTGCAGGCACTTGCACAGCGTCCGGGCTTTGTCAAAAGCCGGGATCAGTTAATGGATGTGGCTTATGATGATCAGGTTTATGTTGATGACCGCACCATCGACAGCCATATCAAGCGTCTGCGCAAGAAAATGCGTGCGGCAGATTCTGAGTTTTCGGCAATCGAAACGCTTTATGGTATCGGGTACAGATACAACGAAGAATAGGCGCGGCCATCTACAAGGGGTAATGGGGTCCCGTGCGCGACACCGAACAAGCCAATGAAACGCGCGACGGTGATGTCGTTCTCGGGGATGACTGGGTTATCCCCCAGGACCCCGAGTCTGCGGAGTTACGAGAAAAGCGGTCCCGCAGGAACCTGTTTTCTTTGCGCGGGTCACCTTTGGCCCGCAAGATCATCACCTTCAACCTGATTGCTCTCGTGATCTTGGTCACGGGGCTACTCTATCTGGATGACTCGCGGTCCGAGCAGGTACAGCAGACCGCACGCAACTTAATGGGCGATGCGCAGCTGGTCAGCAATGTGTTCGAAACACAGTTGCGACAGGGTGTTGTGCAATCGTCGCAGGATACAAGCCAACTTGACGTTAAGGACACGCTGGCTGGTCTCAGCCTGCCTGAAGGGGGCGAGGTTTTTGTTTACGATGCCAGCGGTACGCTGATCGGCTGGACACGGGGCGCGCCGCAAGCATCGGAGCTTCCTGTACTTTTGCGGCCGGACACCGAGATGCGGACAGGCGGCACCGTCATCAGTGACGCCTTGAATGCGGTCTGGACGGGATTGTCGCGCATTTTCAACTGGTCTTCGGGCACCGAGGCTCCGACATTGGCACAACAGGTGCAGGCTATTATTCCGCAAGCGTTGATGGGCCAGAGTCAGGTTCAGGCTGTGCAGGATGATGCCGGAGATACGGTGATCGTGGCCGCCGCTCCGATCCTGTATGAAGGCGTTCCAGCAGGTGCCGTGGCAATGTCCGGTCCTGCGGGTGAGATCGATGCGCTCGCCAGGCGTGAACAGGAACGCATCCTTCAGATGTTTGTTGTTGCGCTGCTTGTCTCGATCGGCCTTAGCCTTGTTCTGGCCTCGACTATTGCCAACCCGTTGGCAGATCTCGCCTCGGCGGCCGAGATGGGGAAGGACAGGGGCACAGGTGTCAATCCGGGGCGTATTCGCATTCCGGACCTCAGCGCCCGACCGGATGAAATTGGCCGGTTAAGCCGCGCGCTGCGGGGTATGGTGACTGCGCTGTACAATCGCATTGATGCGAATGAACAATTTGCTGCCGATGTCGCGCATGAAATCAAGAATCCGCTGGCCAGCCTGCAATCCGCCGTCGGAACCCTGCGCATGGTCAAACGCGATGATCAGCGCGAGAAGCTGCTGGGCGTGATTGAACATGACGTAAAGCGGCTGGATCGTTTGGTCAGCGACATCTCGAACGCGTCACGTCTGGATGCGGAACTGGTCAAAGAGGAAGAACAGCCTTTTGATCTGCTTAAACTGCTTGGCAATATCGGGCAGTTTTTGGGCGAGGATGCCCGTGCGCAGGGTATCGACTATATCACTGACCTGCCTGCCGATCCGATTGTCGTGAACGGGCTAGAGGCACGCTTGGCACAGGTGTTCGTCAACCTCATCACCAACGCGATTTCGTTCTGCGAGGAAAGCGACGCCATCCGCGTCTGGGTGCGCCAGCGGGACAATCGAGTGTTGGTTGTCGTCGAAGATACTGGCCCCGGGATCCCGGAACAGGCCCTGACAAAGATCTTCAAACGGTTCTACTCGCAGCGTCCAGCCGAGCATTTTGGCAACAATTCCGGCCTTGGCCTTGCGATCTCAAAGCAGATTGTCGAGGCACATGGCGGCGTGATCTGGGCTGAAAACATCCGCCCTACCGAGGCGGATGTCACCTCTGATCCGCTAGGCGCGCGATTTGTCGTCGGGCTGCCTGTCTGATCCGATGACCATCTCATCCCTGAAAGATGCAGCAGACCGGGACAGTGCCCGCGTTCATGCCAGCTGTGTTGCCGTTGCCGGCAAGGGGCTTTTGATCGTAGGGGCTTCCGGAGCAGGTAAATCCTCTCTGGCGCTGCAGATGATGACGCAGGGCGCAGTATTGGTTGCCGATGATCGCGTTGATCTTGGGATGGCACGGAATTGTATCATGGCCTCACCCGTACCAGAGATTGCCGGTTTGATCGAAGCCCGTGGGATCGGCTTGTTGAGGGCACAGAATACACTGTCTGTTGCGCTGCATTTCGTATTAGATCTGGATCAGCAAGAGACAGCGCGCCTGCCTGATCCGATCACGATCCCGCTGCTTAGGGGCACCGTGCCCTTGCTTCGGGGCGCTGCTGTGCCCAATTTGGCACAAGCCCTGTTGCAACTTCTCAGATTCGGACGCGTAGACCCGGAATGGCCGACGAAATGACATCGCAAAAGCGAACCGTTCTGGTGACAGGGCCGTCGGGCGCAGGCCGCTCTACAGCGATCCATGTGCTGGAAGACTTGGGCTTTGAGGCCATCGATAACCTGCCTATGGGGCTTCTGGCGCGTCTAATGGACGGAGCAGAGGCTGACCGACCCATGGCTCTTGGTATCGACGCGCGCAACCGGGATTTTTCGACCATCGGTTTTATCGAACTTGCCGAGAAGCTGGGCCGCATGCCCCAAGTGGATTTGACAGTTCTCTATCTGGATTGCAGCGATGATGTGTTGCTGAGGCGCTTTTCCGAAACCCGCAGGCGCCATCCGGTTGCTCAGGATGCGGGCCCCGAAACCGGCGTTCGCCGCGAAAAAGAGCTGTTAGCGCCCATTCGAGAGATCGCGGATACTCTGATCGATACCAGCGGGTTAAACGTGCACCAGTTGCGCGAAGAGGTTGAGCGCTGGTTCGCCCCCAAAGACGGTCGGCATCTGGCGGTCTCGATTGAATCTTTTTCCTACAAGCGCGGTCTGCCGCGTGGATTGGATATGGTCTTCGACTGCCGGTTTCTGGCAAACCCCTATTGGCGACCCGAATTGCGGTCGGCAGATGGTCGAAACCCGGATGTCGCGCACTATGTCCAGTCGGATATGAACTATGCGCCGTTTTTTGACCGGATCACCGATCTGCTAAATCTGCTTCTGCCGGCGTTTCGCGCCGAGGGTAAGGCGCACCTGTCGGTAGCGTTTGGCTGCACCGGGGGGCAACACAGATCGGTGGCAATGGCTGAAGCGGTTGCAAAGGCCCTTGCAGAACAGGGCCAGCAGGTGGCAATTAGACACCGCGAAATGGAACGACGCGCGTTGAATGTGAGGTCGGATTGATCGGGATTGTAATCGTAGCGCATGGTGGTTTGGCTCAGGAGTATCTGGCCGCCATGCAGCATGTGGTGGGGGCGCAACCTGGTTTGGCGGCGATCGCGATCGAAGCCGATCATGACCGCGAAGAGAAACAAGCCGAAATCTGCCGTGCAGCGAATGAGGTCGATCTGGGTGACGGCGTTGTCATCGTGACAGACTTGTTCGGAGGCAGCCCCTCAAACCTCAGCCTCAAGGCCTGTGCGCCACAGGATCGCCGAATCCTCTATGGCGCGAACCTACCCATGCTGATCAAATTGGCCAAAAGCCGCCACCTGCCGGTTGCCGACGCAGTACGTCAGGCGATGGAGGCTGGACGGAAATACATCAATGCGCAAAATGTGACATTGGACTAAGACCGGACAGATTGAAATGACCAACCGAAGCTTGAAAATCATTAACGAAAAAGGGCTTCACGCCCGTGCCTCCGCCAAACTGGTCGAGGTTGTCGAGGGATTTGATGCCAATGCTGAAGTCTCCAAGGATGGCCTTTCTGCATCCGGCGACAGCATCATGGGCCTTTTGATGTTGGCAGCCTCACGCGGAACGACTATTGACGTTCAGACCTCGGGGCCAGATGCTGAGGCATTGGCAGAAGCCTTGGAAGCGCTTGTGAATGACAAGTTCGGAGAAGGGTTCTAAACCGCCCCACCGGGACAGGAACTACGGGAAGACCAGGAATTGGCGGAAACAACGCACGAGACCAAGACAGGCCCGATCGTAAACGGGACCGAGGATCAGGGCGAGATCTACGATCGTAGAACGCTCACCTATGCGAACTCGTTCGACGATGCCTGGACCGCAACCGCTATTCGCGCCATCGAATGGTGCACCGGCAAGCTGACCATTCTGAGGATGGTCAACAAGTTCGAAAAGAAAAATGAGCTGTATCGTGGCCAACGGTTCTGGAGCGGCGCGCTCAAGACCATGGGGATTACCCTTACAACGCCCGAAGAACAGATCGCGCGTATTCCGAAAACCGGCCCTGTTGTCGTTGTTGCCAATCACCCGCATGGCATGGTGGATGGTATGATCTTTGCAGAATTGATCGGGCGCGTCCGTAGTGATTACCGCATCCTGACACGTTCGGTTCTGACCGGTCTGGATGAGGCCGCCACGTCGTTCATGATCCCGGTGCCGTTCCCACATGACCCCGAAGCGCAGGCAAAAATGCTGGAAATGCGCAGTAAGGCGATGGACCATCTCAAGGATGGTGGTGTCGTCGCGCTGTTCCCCTCTGGGGTGGTGATGTCCTCGGACGATTGGTTCGGCCCGGCGATTGAACGCGAGTGGAACGTTTTCACCGCCAAAATGATCCGCCGCTCGGGTGCGACGGTTGTTCCGATTTATTTCCCGGGTCGTAACTCACGTGCCTATCAGATTGCCAATAAACTGTCGCCGATCCTACGCCAGGGCTTGTTGCTGCATGAGATCGTCCGCTCTTGCAACAAACCGCAATCTCCGGTCATCGGAGAGCCGATCTCTGACGAGGATATGCAGCTTCTGGAACGTGATCCGCGCGGGTTCATGGCGTGGCTCAGAGATCGCACCATGTCCTTGGGCACATCAGACAGGTCCTGATCTACTCTTCATCTGGCCAGAAATATCCCGGGGGTGAGCCCGGATACCATCCGGGCGAGGGGGCTGGCCCCCTCAGCGCGTGGGCACGGGAACCTCACCGCGATAGTCATAAAAGCCACGATCCGTTTTGCGACCCAACCATCCGGCTTCAACATATTTGGTTAGCAACGGGCAGGGGCGGTATTTTGTATCCGCCAATCCGTCATGCAGCACATTCATGATCGCTAAGCAGGTATCCAGCCCAATGAAATCCGCCAGTTCCAATGGCCCCATCGGATGGTTTGCGCCAAGCTTCATGGATTGATCGATGGACTGAACGTTCCCTACGCCTTCATAAAGCGTGTACACGGCTTCATTGATCATCGGCATCAGGATGCGGTTCACGATGAAGGCTGGGAAATCTTCGGCACTCGCGGCGGTTTTGCCCAGACGGTCCACCACTGCTTTACACGCAGCATAGGTTGGCTCATCGGTCGCGATGCCTCTGATCAATTCGACCAGTTGCATCACGGGAACCGGATTCATGAAGTGAAATCCCATGAACCGCTCTGGCCGATCTGTCCGGCTGGCCAGTCGTGTGATTGAGATCGACGAGGTGTTCGACGTGAGAATCGTATGTGGCAGAAGATGCGGTTGCAGGTCTTCGAAAATCGCCTGTTTGATCGTCTCGCGCTCGGTTGCGGCCTCAATGACCAGATCAGTCTGGCCCAGTCGTGGCAGTTCCAGCGTTGTTGTGATCCGCTGCAACGCAGCCTGCATTACCTCGTCGCTGATCTTCCCGCGCGAGGCTTGACGCGCGAGATTGCCTTGGATCGTATTGATCGCCCGGTCAAGCGCCTCCTGGCTGACATCGTTCAGCAGAACATCATAATCCGCCAAGGCCAGCACATGAGCGATACCGTTGCCCATCTGACCTGCGCCAATAACTCCGACCGATTTTACATCCATGTTCTGCTGCCTTTGCCCTGCGCGTTATGGGCGACAGTATCGGCAGTTCGGGGCGGGCGGCAAGGGGCAGGTATGGCCGCAATTCGCTTCAAATGCGCATATTAGGAAAATCTCAACATCTGGGGCGTCAAGATGGCAGTTGGGTGAAAAATGGGTGAGTGAGATGAGCTATCATCAGGCAGGCTCCGGCGTGGCCGGGGGCGAACTATGTCAGTATTTTGGGTCGAAACTGTGGTTTCGCGGGCCTGCCAATGCGCTGGATGGTCCCTATGTGGCTTGTGTCGGCATGGATGAAACCTTTGGGCGATTTGTCGAGCACCCGTATCCTGCTGTTCTTCAAGACAAGTTGCGACAGACATGCGTCAACCTGGGCAGCCTGTTTTCAGGTGTTGATGCCATTCTTGGCGACGACGGTTTGCTGGAGCTGATCAATGGCAGCCAGATGTGTATTCTGCAACTGCCAGAGGTTTATGGTCAATCGAATCGATTCTATCGCGTGCACCCTCGCCGCAACGACCGCTTCCTTGCTCCTACGCCCGACCTTCTGGCATTGTATCCCGAGATTGACTTTGCCGAGATCAATTTTGTGCGCCATTTGCTGACCCGGCTTCAGGCCAATCAGGATGCCCGTTTTGAGATGGTCGCCCAGGAGCTGCAAGAAGGCTGGGTGAAGGCGATGAAAACCTTGCTGCTAAACATCGAAAATCCGGTTCTTCTGCTGCACCTCACGGTGAGTCGGGTGCAGCTTGTCGAGGATACCCTGATACAGATCAGCGATGCGATGCTGGGTCAACTCAGACAGTTTGCTGCGAAAGTGGCCAAAGCCGAGGTTGCCGTATCAGGTGCGTCTGAGATGCTTGAGGATGTGCTGTTTGGCACGTTGCAGCAGCCAATGGCCGAACACATGATCGGCCCCGCCGCGCATCGTGCCATTGCGGATGCTATCTTGCCTAACCTCAAAGATCTGAACGACTAAGGCCCGCCTGTTGGCGGGCCTTTCGACAGGCTTCAGCAAAAACCTGGTCTGTCAGATCAGCCGAGTTTCTCGGTCAGTTCCGGCACGGCCTGGAACAGGTCGGCGACCAGTCCGAAGTCGGCGACCTGGAAGATCGGCGCTTCTTCGTCCTTGTTGATCGCAACGATGACCTTCGAGTCTTTCATACCAGCAAGGTGCTGGATCGCGCCCGAGATGCCGACAGCTACATACAGATCGGGGGCAACAACCTTACCGGTCTGACCCACCTGCCAGTCGTTCGGCGCATAGCCCGAGTCCACCGCCGCGCGCGAGGCACCAACCGCCGCGCCCAGCTTGTCGGCCAGCGTTTCGATCAGTTTGAAGTCCTCTTCCGAGCCGACACCACGGCCGCCCGAAACAACAACACCAGCCGAGGTCAGTTCCGGACGGTCGCTCTCGGCCACCTTGTCCTCAACCCAGGACGACAGTCCTGCGGAGCCGGGAACCGCAACGGTTTCAACCGATGCCGAACCACCTTCGCCTGCCGCGTCAAAGGACGCGGTACGGATGGTGACAACTTTCTTGGCGTCGTTCGATTTCACGGTCTGGATCGCGTTGCCCGCATAGATCGGACGCTCGAAGGTCGAGCCGTCAACCACGCCGGACGCATCCGAGATCACCATCACGTCCAGCAGCGCAGCAACGCGCGGCATCACGTTCTTGGCGTCGGTGGTCGCAGGGGCCACGATGTGCTCATACCCATCGGCCAGCGACACGATCAGGGCTGCGGTCGATTCCGCCAGGCGGTGGCCCAGCGATGCGTCTTCGGCAACCAGAACCTTCCCGACACCGTCGATCTTGGCAGCAGCCTCGCCAGCTGCGGCAGCGGAACCGCCAGCGGCCAGAACGGTGATGTCGCCCAGCGACTTGACGGCGGCTACGGCCTTGGCGGTAGCGTCCAGCGACAGCTCGCCATTGTTGACTTCAGCCAGAAGAAGAACAGCCATTACACAGCCCCCGCTTCTTTGAGTTTCCCGACCAGCTCGTCAACCGAGCCTACGATGATGCCTGCGGCACGTGCCGGCGGCTCGTCGGTCTTGACGATTTCCAGACGCGGCGTGACGTCGACGCCGTAATCGGCGGCGGTTTTCTCGTCCAGCGGCTTTTTCTTCGCCTTCATGATGTTGGGCAGCGACGCATAGCGCGGCTCGTTCAGGCGCAGGTCAACGGTCACGATGGTCGGCATCTTGACGCTGATGGTCTGCAGACCGCCGTCAACCTCGCGGGTGATCTTGGCGCTATCGCCTTCGATGTCCAGTTCGGACGCGAAGGTGCCTTGCGACCAACCCAGCAGGGCCGACAGCATCTGCCCGGTGGCGTTCATGTCGTTGTCGATCGCCTGCTTCCCTGCGAGAACGATGCCGGGCTGCTCTTCCTCGACCACTTTGGCTAGGATCTTTGCGACGGCCAGCGGCTCGATGTCCTGATGGACATCATCAGCGGCAACAACCAGAATGGCGCGGTCTGCACCCATGGCCAGCGCGGTGCGCAGGGTTTCCTGCGCCTGCTTGACGCCGATCGAAACGGCAACCACTTCGTCAGCCTTGCCCGCTTCTTTCAGGCGGATCGCTTCTTCCACCGCGATCTCGTCGAACGGGTTCATCGACATTTTGACATTGGCGAGATCAACACCGCTACCGTCCGCTTTCACGCGGACCTTCACATTATAGTCAATCACGCGCTTGACAGGCACGAGTACCTTCATTTTGCGCTTTCTCCTCACAAAAACGGTAAGTCGCAACGCGACTCCACCAATGCTCTCGGACGACTGAATAGCGTCTCAATTCACGGTGCAACAGGGCAAAATCGTCACGTCAGGGGCTCGGGACGTCGCGTTTCGTAATTTTTGACGCCACGGCGCGAAACTTTGTTGCGGATAGAAGCAGTTGATTTGCAGGCGTGCCAGTCAGCGGTTCGCGCCCGGAATCCACAAGACGTCGTCTTTGCCGTTGTTGTTGGCGCAGCGTGCCGCCACAAAAAACCAGTCGCTGAGACGGTTGAGGTATTTGACGGCGACCTCGTTCACCGGCTCCATATTTGTCAGCTCAACGGCAAGGCGTTCGGCCCGACGGGACACGGTGCGGCAGACGTGTAGATGGGCCGCCAGACGGGATCCACCCGGCAGGATGAAACTGCGCAACGGTTCAAGGTCGGCGTTCATAGCATCAATCTCGGCCTCAAGACGGTCAATCTGGGCAGGGGCGATGCGCAGTGGCGGATAGTCTGCCTCGGCATCTTTTTCCATATCGGGGCGGCAGAAATCGGCCCCCAGATCGAACAGATCATTCTGAATGCGGGCGAGGGCCGCGTCGGTTTCACCACCGGCCTCTGTGCGTGCCACGCCCACGAAGGAGTTCAACTCATCCACTGTGCCATAAGCGGCCACCCGGCCAGAGTATTTGGCAACCCGCTCACCATTGCCGAGGGCGGTCTTCCCGTCATCTCCGGTTCGTGTGTAGATTTTGTTTAGTACAACCATTTAAGATGCCCCCTGTCCTTTGAGGTAGACGTAGAGCAGGATCAGCAATACGGCAATGAACTGAAACAGGATGCGCAGCCGCATCATCTTGTTGCTTTTCTTCGCAGCCGCCATGCCGCCTTTGCCGAAGTTGGAAATGCCGATCGCCAATACGACCACCACTGACGCCATGGCCAGAAGCAAAACGACCATCAAAAGGTCCATAAGGGTTCACCGTCTGCGTTTTTTGTTTCGTTTGGACTGATCTAGCCCCGATACCCGAAAAAGCGAACCGGTAATTTCGTCTCAGATGTCGGACAGAATGCGGTCAATCGCCCTTGTGGGTAATATCCGGCGCAGATAACCGGCGATATAGGTCGGCGTGGTGACATAGTAGCGGGCTTTGGGTCTGCGCGCTTCGACCGCATGGACCAGCTTGGCCGTGACCGCCGAAGCGGGCAGTTCAAACTTGTCGGGTCCCGAGCTCTCATACAGCCGCTTCAGCAGTGAGTTTTCATATTTCGCTCGTAGGGCCGAGTTTTCCCAATCAATGAACCGTTCGAATAACGGGATGGCCTTTTCACGCAGCTTTGACGTGATCGGGCCTGGTTCGATGAGGATCACGCGGATGTTTGTGTCCTTCAATTCAAGACGCATCGTGTCGCTGAGCCCTTCGATGGCGTATTTCGTCGCCACATATGCCCCCCGCCATGGGAATGCCACCAGCCCAAGTACAGAAGAACATTGAACAATTCTCCCATGCCCTTGTTCCCGCATGACGGGAATGACCTGCCGCGTCAGTTCGTGCCACCCAAAGAAGTTTGATTCGAAGATGTGACGCAACCCGTCTGTGGGTACATCTTCGACCGCGCCGGGCAGGCCATGGGCGCCGTTGTTGAACAAGGCGTCCAACGTGCCTCCGGTGGCCTGTAAAACCTCGGTCAACCCGGCCTTGATACTGTCTGCATCCGCATAGTCGATTCGCGGGCTTTCAAAGCCTTGGGCGCGCAACCGATCACAATCACGCTGCTGTCGGCACGAGGCAAACACCCGCCATCCTTGTGCTCGCATACCGTGTGCCGCATCAAGCCCGATACCCGAAGAACAACCTGTGATGAGAATCGATTTTTGCATGAGTGTCCCGCACCAGAATGTGCTCAATAGCTACGGTTAGCATTGGGGCAGGACAATGACTCTAAACAATCAGTTTGATGTTTTTCGGACAAGCGATGTTGAAATCCATCCGACCTGTTGCCCAGGCAACACGCGCAGGCGCAGCCAGCCGGTGCCCGGGTCGCTCAGAACTTCGACCTGCTGGCCGATCTGCGCTTTGCCGATGATCGGATAGATCGTACCGGGCCCATCGCGCATGTTCACGCGTGTGCCTGAAATCTCGCGGATGTCCTTTTCTGGCTCAGGCAAAGCAGGCACGCCTACTGTCTCGGGGTCGGCGTCTGTGGCGACCTGTTGAAGTGAGGCAACACCGTCTTCAAGCGATGCGAGCGCAAGCGAAACTGTCTGATCTTCGAACAAAGAGGGGTTCGCCTGCAGGCCAGCGGCCACTTGTGCCAGCATGGCCTTGGTTTCTTCTTCGGTCAGGGCTGGCTCAGGCTCTGCAAGCGGCTCAAGTGTTGGTGCAGGACGATTCGACGGGGTCGGTTCAAAGCTGACCTGTGTCACAAGCTCTTCCACCGGGGCTGAGGCCACGGGCTTAGATGCGGGACTGAAAGCTTCAGCCATACGTTGCGGATTGTCGGCGCGCAGGCCGCGTGGTTCAAAATCCGGACCTCCGCTCATCACGTAAAAGGTCCAGCCGAGTGCGGCAAATGTAATAAGAATAAGGCGCGTCATGGCGCATCCCCCAAAATCAATCGTTACAACAACAAAAAGGCAGCATTCATTTATTGTCGGAATGGTACCATATTTTGATGGCTGAGTCGAAAATCGGGGGAAAACACAGGCTTGCCTCCCCCTGTTGCAAAAAGCACGACTTGTCCCCAGCAAAATGGGCCATGCTTGCTTTACCCAGCCGCGCTTGCGTCGTATCACATCATCTATGAATGACACGATCGACGACCCCAATATGGAGGCCCCTGAAGGTGGGGGCGAGGTAGCCGAACCGCTGCGCCGCGCAATTGGTGAGCGCTATCTGACCTATGCGCTGTCCACCATCATGCACCGCGCCCTGCCGGATGCGCGGGACGGGTTGAAGCCGGTGCATCGGCGAATCCTTTATGCGATGCGCGAGTTGCGACTCAGTGCAAACGGAGGGTTCCGAAAGTCGGCCAAGATTTCCGGCGACGTGATGGGTAACTATCACCCCCATGGGGACGCTGCGATTTATGACGCGATGGCGCGTCTGGCGCAGGACTTCAACGTCCGCTACCCGCTGGTCGACGGACAGGGGAACTTCGGCAATATCGACGGCGACAACCCGGCGGCCTCGCGATACACCGAAGCGCGGATGACCATCGTGGCCGAGGCGCTGCTGGAAGGTCTGAACGAAGACGCGGTTGATTTTCGTGACAACTACGATGGGACGCTGACCGAACCGGTCGTACTGCCCGCGCAATTTCCGAACCTGCTGGCCAACGGTGCCAGCGGTATCGCAGTCGGCATGGCGACGAATATCCCGCCGCATAATATCTCGGAGCTGTGCGATGCCTGTCTGCATCTGATCAAGACGCCGGATGCCCGCGACGACACGTTGTTGAACTACGTGCCCGGCCCGGATTTCCCGACGGGTGGCGTCATTGTCGAGCCGCCCGAGAATATCGCGCAGGCCTATCGCACCGGGCGCGGATCTTTCCGGCTGCGCTGTAAGTTCGAGGTCGAGGATCTGGGCCGCGGCCAATGGCAGATCGTGGTCACCGAGATTCCCTATCAGGTTCAGAAGTCCAAGCTGATCGAGAAGATAGCGGAACTGATCCAGACCAAGAAAATCCCAATCCTCGCCGATGTGCGCGACGAATCCGCCGACGACATCCGTCTGATCCTCGAGCCGCGTTCCAAAAACGTGGACCCCGAGGTGCTGATGGGGATGCTCTATCGCAACTCGGACCTTGAGGTGCGGTTCAGCCTGAACATGAACGTGCTGATCGACGGGGTGACGCCCAAGGTCTGTTCGATGAAGGAAGTGTTGCGCGCCTTCCTCGATCACCGGCAAGAGGTCCTGATCCGCCGCTCGCGCCACCGCATGGCGAAGATCGACCACCGGTTGGAGGTATTGGAGGGCTTTATCGTCGCCTTCCTCAACCTCGACCGTGTGATCGACATCATTCGATACGACAACGACCCCAAGGCCGCGCTGATGCGCGAGGACTGGGGCAAAGACCATGTTCGCGCGACCGACGAATCCGACTATGTCTCACCCAAACCGGGCGAGGGCGAACTGTCCGAGGTTCAGGTCGACGCGATCCTCAACATGCGCCTACGCAGCTTGCGCCGTCTGGAAGAGATGGAACTGGTCCGTGAACGCGACGACCTGATGCTGGAACGCGCCAATCTCGAAGACCTGCTGGCCGATCCCGCCCTGCAATGGGCCAAGATCGCCGAGCAGTTGAAAGAGACTAAGAAGACCTTCGGCAAAGACTATGAAGGTGGCGCGCGCCGGACGCAGTTTGCTGAGGCCGGACAGGTCGAGGAAGTGCCGCTCGAAGCAATGATCGACCGCGAACCGATCACGGTCGTTTGCTCTCAGATGGGCTGGATTCGCGCTATGACCGGACATATCGATCTGGCACGCGAATTGAAGTTCAAGGACGGCGACGGCCCCCGGTTCATCTTTCATGCAGAGACCACCGACCGGCTGCTGGTGTTTGCTTCAAACGGGCGGTTTTACACGGTCAGTGCCGCCAACCTGCCCGGTGGGCGTGGCATGGGCGAACCGCTGCGCCTGATGGTCGACTTGCCGAACGAGGCTCAGATCATCGACATCCTGATCCACAAACCGAGGCGAAAGCTGCTGGTGGCTTCCGACGCAGGCAACGGATTCATGGTGCCCGAGGATGACGTGCTGGCCCAGACCCGAAACGGTAAACAGGTGCTCAACGTCAAGGATGACGAAACGGCGATGATCTGTAAGCCGGTCGCAGGCGACCATGTGGCGGTCGTATCTCAGAACGGTAAGTTCCTTGTCTTCCCGACCGAAGACCTGCCCGAGATGACACGCGGCAAAGGTGTGCGTCTGCAGAAATACAATATGGCGCGCGGGCGGCAGGGGACGCTGGAACTGGATGGCGGCCTGTCTGACATCACCACCTTCAACTGGGAGGAAGGCCTCAAATGGTCGATGGGTGGCGATAAGACACGGCACGAGGCGGATATGTCTCAGTGGCTGGCCAAACGCGCCAGTGTTGGGAAAAAGCCCCCCTATGGTTTCCCACGCGACTATAAATTCTCGTGATCAAAGGGCTTGCGCGGGTGAAATTCTGCTGATGCGACTTGGCATGGCCTGTGTTGGTGCGCTAAATCAAAAGAAAAACGGGCCTATCGAGACGAGACATGTTGCGCATTCTGACACTGATCACCGGATTGGCCCTGATGGGCGCCTGCACGCAGACACAGGTTTACGAAGAACCCGAGTCACTGGGTGAATTCAAGCTACGTGTAAACTACGCGTTTGCCGAAAAAGCGAAACAGGGTCCGGTTTCGCGCGATGCAACCCCAAAAGAATGGGAAGACGCGATCCAGAACGCGGTTGATATCCGTCTGGGGCGCTATCAAGGGGCGCAGGAATATGACATCGGAATCAGCCTCGAAGGCTATATGCTGGCTCCTCCCGGAGTTCCCGTTATCTATAATCCCAAAAGCACCGCGATTGTTTTGGTAAACGTTTATGACGTGAAAAAGAAAGAGTTTCTGGCCAAGGCCAAACAGTTCCAAGTGCTGGAAGATACGACTGGGGAAAGCGCCTTTGCCGGTTCAGGGCGCACCCGAACCAAAGAAGAGCAAATGAGTGGTTTGGCCCTCAAAGTTGCTGACCGCGTCGAAGAATGGCTCGCCGAAGAGCACAATGACAATGGCTGGTTCGACAAGCGACCAGACCTGATCCAACCGCTCGATTCTACCGAACTGGTGCAAAATCCGGCCTGAGCTCGGCTTTTCCCCAAGGATGTGCTTGATTTTCCCCCCTGAACCAAATATCTCGCGCGCGCAGATGTAACCACGGGACCAAGGGTCCCCCAAAATGCAAAAGGGCGCCTGAGGAATGGCAAAGGAAAAGTTTGAGCGTACAAAACCGCACGTCAACATCGGCACGATTGGCCACGTTGACCACGGCAAGACGACGCTGACCGCAG
>NZ_JBQFOD010000014.1:0-92288 GCF_056533095.1 Ruegeria sp. H3
GCCAGAATAGATTACTCATGTTATACCCCTGAAACTCAGGGGTTTGAATCACGCAGCCGAGATGACGGCAACCAAATTAATGGGTCCAGAATCTAATCACTTCGTCCGGGGAATGTTGCGAGGAAAATCTGGTGAACCCAGCAATATCCATCACGAGCGCCGTACCAAATGATTTCTGAGGTTTCAGCGGAGCGTTGTCGTCAATGAGCTTCTTTGCGATTTCTTCTGGCAGGTATTTGCCAAGAAGGTCCGAAACGTGTTGTCTCTTTGCGCGTTCCCGACCGCGCTCCAGATCAGCTTCAACTTGCGCAAAGAAGACCGCTCGGCTTCTGAATACAGCAATTGCTAAAATGCACGTCGCAAACAGCAGCATTCCGGTTTCTTCGATGCGATTGCCGCGACCAATAAAGTCAATGGAAAGAAAGAAAGCCTCATAGGTTTGGCGGGTGGCCATCGCAGACATATCTGCCCATGACAGCGTCCGCTCCATTGGTAACGTGACCCAAAAGAATGCCGCCCACCATCCAAGCACGCAAAGGCCCCCAGTCCAGAGCACGAGACGCCAGGAAAGGCTGAGGCAAGCCAATGCGACAATCGGAAAGAGGTAGTATATTCCATAAGCGCGGAACGCGATGATCTGTGGCACGTCGTCGGCCCTGCTGATGGGGACGAGCGCAAAAAGTGAACAGATCGCCAGTGAATCCAGTGCGTAAACGGCATATTTGATCCACGGCCTGTCATAGCTGGTACCAATCAACACGAGATGGGTGACACCAATGGCAGTGAACGCGAACAACGCGAAAGTCGTGACTTGGCGCGTACTGAATTCAGGAAACAACAGTGTTGAACCCAAGTACCAGAAAAATGCTGCAGCGGTGATAGAGGTGCGACAGGCAATCGCCAAGCGTAGTCCGCGCTGCTCGGCCTTTGTGAGTCTTCTTTCGGACTCCAGTGTGAATTTTTGCGCGTCGATTTCGGTCAAATCTGGCTCCGCCGAATAGGAGTTAAGTCAAATACATTCGTCGCAGGTTACAGAGGTTTCTGTTTCCAATGTGAATAATACCAAAGTGTATCGTGACTGACATTCATGCCTTTCTGACCAACGCACGAGAAAACGCAGATGAAGCGCACCCGTTTTGACCCAAACTCCTCTGAGGACCAAAACAACCTAGCAAAAAAGGCCTGACTTGAGACCGCGTTGAGAAACAATAGCCTCTGTGTGGTTGTAACCGGGCTAACCAAGGCAGAACAGCGACGTAACTTTTATGCGGAGAAAAACACTCAGTTTTGCAGGTATTCCCAAGCTTGAGATATGACAACTGACCCTTCACCCACCGCAGAGGCAACGCGCTTGACCGACCCGGCGCGTACATCGCCCACGGCAAAAATGCCGGGACAAGACGTCGCGAAAGTTGATCCGGCATTGGCCTCGTTGCCCGTGACCACAAAGCCGCGTGCGTCCAACTGGCAGCTCTGTGACAGCCATTCGGTATTGGGTGCAGCCCCAACCATCACAAATGCGGCGCTGCAATCGAGTGGCCAGTCTGATCCGTCATGCTCAATGATGACCCTGGACATGGATTTGTCCCCAAGAAGTGTCTTTAGCTGGGACTTGTAGTGGATGGTGATCGCCGGATCCGCCTCTAACCTTGACAGCAGGTAATCGGACATCGATGCAGCCAAGCTGTCTCCTCGCACCAGCACATGGACATGTTTTGCTGATCGCGACAGGTACATCGCTGCTTGCCCCGCAGAGTTTCCGCCCCCAACCACGACGACATCGGTGCCCTTGCAATAGCGCGCTTCCATCTCGGTTGCAGCATAGTAGATGCCCAAACCCTCAAAGTCCTTCAGTCTTTCCAACGGCAGACGCCGGTACTGGACCCCCGTGGCGACTACGACCGAGCGTGCCCTTAGCTTTTGCCCATCATCCAGCGTTACACAAAACACGCCATCGGATTGACGTTGCAATTGTTTGGCCCGTTTTGGGCGAACAAATCGGGTGCCAAACTTCATGGCTTGGACTTCCCCTCGCCATACAAGGTCTGCACCCGAAATGCCTGTTGGAAAGCCCATGTAGTTCTCGATCCGACTGGATGTCCCAGCCTGCCCCCCAACCGCGAGGTCCTCCACAACAATCGCAGACAGCCCTTCCGCACCAGCATAGACCGCAGCCGCGACCCCGGCCGGACCACCTCCAACAATCAAAACATCTATGACCTCTCGACAATCGTAAGACTGTTCGAGCCCGAGCAATCGGGCGACCTTGGCTGGGGTCGGGTTGTCAACCACCAGGCTGTCACCAAAGATAACCGCGGGCTGATGGCCTGTCAGGTGACAGGACTGCGCGACCTCACATGCGGTCTCAGAACCCAAATCCATCGTTTGGAATGGGATCTTGTTTCGGATAGCAAACTCTTCGATTTGACGGATATTGCGATTCAGGTCAGCGCCAATCAGTTTCAGAGAGCTGTCGTTGTCTTCGATTTGACGTCGGCGACGTGCGGAAAAAACAGTGATGATGATATCTGACATTTCCGGAATGCGCGACATAGCGTCCAGCATCTTCTCGCGCGGCACAGAGATAGCGTGCGTGTCCTCTCGCGCCCGCATCGGCAGCGAGTAAACCCCGCCGCTGAGAAACGCGATCTCTCCCAGAAACTGCGTCGGCCCAAGAGACGTCGGTAGATAAGCCTCTCGCGTTTGAGGATCAATTACCTCAACCCGACCGTCGACAATGTAGATAAACTGGTCCATTGGATCACCGACCTCGGCGATCATCTGGCCTGCTTCAAAACTCACTTCGGTGCCCAACGCTTTCAAGGTTTCGACATGGCTCTGGTGCAAAGGCGTTCGCGTCATTTCGCGAAGGTCGGCAGCTAGGCTTTCCATGTGCAGTTCTCCTGATGATCGGCGCTGTTACAAGACCTAGCGGCTATTTCAAGATTTTCACCCATTCATTCGACACTGACGCTTCCGCCACAGACCTGCGGACGTTTTGTATCCTGCTTCCCGCGCACTGAACGTTTCAAGTGCGTCTGTCACTGCACCATTGGCTTACGTCGTGGCTTGTCGCATCGGGAATAGCGTGCGCATGGCAACGTAGAAAACAGGTGTAAAGAACAGCCCGAGCAAAGTTACGCCGGACATGCCAAAAAACACCGCCGTTCCAAGCGCCTGTCGCATCTCAGAACCGGGGCCGACTGCGATCATCAAGGGCACAACGCCGAGAATGAACGCGAATGCAGTCATCAGTATTGGCCGCAAGCGCAGTTGGCTGGCTTCGACGGCGGCATCAATAGCTGACAACCCACGTTCTTCCTGCGCTTGCTTGGCGAACTCCACGATAAGAATGGCATTCTTTGCAGCAAGCCCCACAAGAACAATCAATCCAACCTGCGTCAGGATATTGTTGTCCATACCTCTGAACATAACCCCCAGCATTGCGCCCAGCACTGCGAGAGGAACAATCAAAATAATAACCATCGGAAGCGTCCAGCTTTCGTAGAGCGCCGCGAGAAACAGAAAGGCAAACAGCACCGAAAAGGCGAAAATGTAAGCTGCCGTGTTGCCCTGATTGCGTTCCTGCAGGGCGAGTTCGGTCCACTCGTATTCCAGACCGGGTGGCATGACTGCCTCTGCAAGGGCTTCCATTTCAAGCAATGCCTGCCCCGTCGACACACCGGGCGCTGGCGACCCCTGAACCGGCACAGACACCTGTTGATTGTAGCGCTGAACCAAGGCGGGGCCGGCGGTTTCACGGACGGTAACTAGGGTGCCCAACGGAACCAAGGCTCCTGTTGCGGAACGAACTCGCAGACTTCGAATATCACTTTGGTTCAGACGGAATGGCTCGTCCGCCTGCGCACGCACCTGAAAAAGACGACCGAAAGCATTAAAATCGTTCACATAGGCAGACCCGAGGTTGATTGAGAGAGCTTCGAATATTTCGCCAATCGGGACGTTGAGCATTTGTGCCCGAACGCGATTGATCTCAAGATACAGCTGTGGTGATCCGGACGAAAAGGTCGTGAAAACGCCCTGAACTTTATCCGACTGGCTGGCACTGCCCATCACAGCATAGGCAGATTGCAACACGCGGGACATGTCTGCGCTTTCAAGTTCCTGAAGCTGAAGCTTGAAACCGCCACCAGTGCCAACCCCACGGACCGCCGGAGGTGCAATGGCGATGATAAAGGCTTCGCGCAGGGCCTGCATCCGGCCAAAAAGCTGGCCCACAATGGCACCTGCTGTCAGCCCGTTTTCCTGTCGGCTTTCAAAGCTCTCGAAGGTGGTGAAAATCACACCTTGACTGCTTGCATTGGTAAACGTCGCCCCGGAGAAGCCCGCAAATGCCACGGCGTTTGTGACCCCGGGCGTTTCCAATGCTATCTCAGTCGCTTGCTTGATGATATCGTCGGTCCGGTCCAGTGCTGCACCATCTGGCAGTTGCACCACAACGATGGCGTACCCCTGGTCCATTTCCGGTATGAACCCGGTCGGCACTTTTGTCGTGATCCAGTATGTTCCGCCCATCAATCCGGCAAAGACCAGCAGAACAATGCTGCGGATCCCGGTTGAACCAGACAGTGCGCGCACGGTCCGACCATAAGCGGACGCCATTGCATCAAACCCTCTGTTGAACCCATTGCTGAGCGGGTCTGTGACGAAGGCCAAAGGGTTTCGTGTTGGTGCACTGGAGTTTGGCCTAAGGATCACGGCGGCCATCGCCGGCGAAAGGCTGAGTGAGTTGATAGTCGAAATAATTGTTGCGACGGAAATCGTGACAGCAAATTGCCTGTAGAACTGGCCGGTAATACCGGGCACCAGAGCGGCTGGCACAAAGACAGCAATCAGAACCAGTGTCGTTCCGATGATTGCATTTTGGACTTCATCCATGGTTCGGGCGGACGCATCTTTCGGAGACATGCCGTTTCTGATGTTTCGTTCAACGTTTTCGACCACAACGATGGCATCATCCACGACGATACCAATAGCCAGAATGAGCCCGAAAAGCGTCAGCAAATTCAAAGAGTATCCAAGCGCCAGCATCACAGCAAATGTCCCGATGAGCGATACGGGAATAGCGATCAACGGTATGATGGCCGTTCGCCAGCTCTGAAGAAAAACAACGATCACGACAACAACCAGCAATACCGCTTCGAACAAAGTTCGATAGACCGCGTTCACCGAGGCTTCGATGAATTCTGTAGGGTTGTAGACTACCTGATACTCAAGCCCGGATGGGAAATCCTGTGACAGCTCTTCGACAACGGCTAAGATCTCATCCGCCGACGCCAATGCGTTCGATCCCGGTCGCTGAAAAATACCTAGGGCCACAGCCGGTTTGTTGTTCAGGTACGAGTTGGTCACGTAGGAGCGCGCTCCGATCTCAACCCGCGCCACATCCCTAACTCGTACGACGCGCCCCTCGTCAGTCGACTTAACGATAACGCGACCGAATTGGCGTGGATCTTCCAATCGACCTTGCGTTGTGAGCGTTACCTGAAAGGCGCTGTCGGTGGCATTGGGCGGTGATCCCAAGGAGCCACCCGAAACCTGAACGTTTTGTTCGCGCAGCGCCGCAACGACATCTCCTGACGTCAGCCCAAGTGAGCCAAGCCGGTCCGGGTCCAACCACACGCGCGCCGAAAACTCCCGTTCACCGAAAATAATCAGATCGCCAACACCATCAAGACGCACAAGGCGGTCTCTGACACGCGAACGGGCGTAGTTGGATACATAAAGCTGGTCAAAGGTCTCATCGGGCGAGAGCATATGGATGACCATCATGAGATCGGGTGAAGACTTGTTGGTCGTGACGCCGAGCGCCCTGACCTCCTGCGGAAGGCGCGGTTCAGCGATAGCAACGCGGTTTTGGACAAGAACCTGGGCAGCATCGAGATTGGTGCCCAGTTCAAACGTTATCGTCAGCGACATAGACCCGTCAGCCGTCGAATATGACGACATGTAGAGCATGCCCTCAACACCGTTGATCTCTTGCTCCAACGGGGTCGCGACCGTGGCGGCAATTGTCTCAGCGTCTGCTCCGGGGTAGCTCGCCCTGACCACAATCGATGGCGGCGCGATTTCCGGGTACTGCTCGACGGGCAGTTCGAAATACGCGAGCAACCCAACGATGGTTGTAACAACCGCGACAACGATCGCAAAGATGGGGCGAGTGACAAAGAAACGTCCCATATCAGTTTTCTGCGGCCAGCGGCAGTTCGACCAATTCCGCAGCAACGACGCTGCCCGGACGGGCCCGAACAAGACCTTCTATGACCAGAGTCTCCGAACCGTCCAAACCTTCACGCACGACCCTGTAGCCGTCTATTCTGGGTCCCGGTCGGATTTCCTTTGGTATGACATTGCCTTCAGCATCCACTGTCATCACAAGTCTTCGGTTCTGATCGGAAGCAATCGCCTCATCCGGGATCAGGATGCCTTCATAGGGAAGCGACCCCGGAACGTTGACGCGTCCGAATAGACCGGGTGTCAAAAGCTCATCTGGGTTGCGCAGAACTGCGCGTACGCGCATCGTACCAGTTTCATCATCAATGCGATTTTCTGAGAAATCTAATATTCCGTTCTGAGGCGGTATGCTTCGGTCAGCGACTGTTACTTGAACTTGAAGATTGTCCGCGCCTTCTTGCAGAACAGACCCCCGGGCACGCGCGTCCCGCGCGTATGCCAGAAAATAGCGTTCATCTATGTCGAAATAGAAATAAATCGGGTCGGTCGAGACGATCGATGTCAACAGGGTGTCTTGGGCTATGATCAGGTTTCCTGGATCAATCCGGGCCTGGTCGATACGTCCTGACATTGGCGCTCGGATTTCCGAGTACTCCAGATCAAGCTCGGCCAATTCCAGTGCAGCGCGCGCTTGTTCCAACGCACCCTGCGCCGCAAGAAAAGCTTCGCGACGTTGGTCCACCACGCTCTCCGCGATATTGCCATTTCTGATCAAAGCCTCGGCGCGTTCCAACTGATCAGTCGTGAAGGCACTTGTTGCCTCGGCGATGCTGATCTGTGCCCGAGCTTGTCTCAATGCAGTGCGAAACTGACGCTGGTCAATCGTAAAGAGCAAATCACCCTCTTCGACGAGACTTCCGTCCTTGAAATGCACCTGATCCAGAAAACCTGAAACCCGCGCTCGGACGTCAACGTCAGCCGCGGCGCCAAAGCGACCGACAAATTCATCATCTTCAACTATGGACTTCACAATCGGTTTTGCCACCGTCACGGGTGGAGGACTCTGCTGAGCCACAAGAGCGCTGGAGAGGGCGATCAACAGAATATTGGCGATGTGGAAAACCCTGATGATCATTTTCATGCCCCCGCGATTGAAGATGCCCTAAGGTCAAATCTGCCACCAAACACTTTAGAGCGTTCTAGCACAAAGGGTCTAGTTCATTTGATGTCAGTGATCATTCTGCTCGATTTCTGGACCACATGCAGCGAAATACGACTAATTTGTTTGCAATAAGTGAAGTTTAGGTTCGGCCCAGAGGAGACATCCAGAGCACCACTCGGATGCCCCATCGTCAGCTCGTATAGCGGACATTTGCCGCGTGCCTGCGGGATTTCGAGTTCGTCTTTGGCTTAAGTATTCGAACTGCGATTGGGAGACCTGAAGCGAGTTCGCCTGAACCATCACAGCAACCGGGTAAGTTTTGCGAGCGGGTCACATTTGGGCCTCGGTGCCGCGAATACTCCGTGCCAACAGCAGTCTCTTCGCCCATCTCTTCTCCATGAAGGTTCGCGAGTACAGCCAAAAAATATTACGACCACCCGTTTGCGGAATAAACTCGCGGGAATCAAGACAATCAACATGATCCGCTAGGGGCAGATTGGACCTTCGACAAGAAGATTCCGTCAATTTGCAGAGCACGATTGCTATATCCACCCGCTCATAGCGATAGCCTGGAAACGTACCAAAGTTTGCGATACCGCCCATCTTCCGTTTACATTGTCGGCAAAAAGGCCGTGCAGGTCACTCTGGAGGACGCCCAACAATACACTTACATGGAAGGAGGCCATCATGGCACATAGCGTCGAATCCCTCATGGACTTGAGTCAGGAGGAACTGGACGAATTGTTCTCCAGCGTGGCGGCCGGGGATATTCCCGACGGCGAGGCTGAAGGGACTGCCATCGTGGCTCCGGGCACCAGGTTCACACCACTGATCTCGCGCTTCATCAACAGCTTTGCCTGGCAGGGCAAAGTTTTTGACCAGCAGAAAGGCGTACTACGCAACCGAATCCTACCGTTCGGGCTCAATGCGATTTTGGCCAAAGTCTACAAGGACACAAGCTGGCTTGATGGAAAGGAGTGCATCGTATTGGACTACTCCGATACGTCGCTGCTCGCGCAATGGATTCGCGACGAAATACGTGCCGTTGGTCCCGGTCTCTATCTGGGTAAAGTCTATTGGGACGACAATCGATTGATCGATTTTGCGCTGGACTTCAATGCCGATACGTCATCGCCCTAAATGTGGTAGACTCGTCCCGCCATGACGCAGCAAAACACATTTCTGATTTTGGCCCCTGTCGATGAAGGGCGGATTGATGATTTGCGCGCGCTGCTGTCCGAAATGGCCGTCAAACCCGGGCTTGCGGACCCGAGGAACCCGATTGTGCCCTTTGCAGAGTTTGACCGTCTGCATGTCGCACGGTTCTTTCTTACTCAGGTCGACACATGGCGCGACATCGAAGCCTACAATGTGGAACCGCGCCCATTTCCACCGCATCTGGCCTTTTTGGGTGATGTGGACGGAGATCGGGACAGCTTTCTGGACGAGTTGGCAGATCAGGCGGGTGAAGGATTGCGGCGGATCTTTTCACATTGCGAGGGTTTCCACGGAGACACGGACCTGTGCGATTGGATGGTCCAACACAACGTGGTTGAGGCCGCTAACTACGTGAACATGCGTGGCCGCACCGTTCAGCAGGTTAACGAAGAAGCGGCACTTGCCCGAGCACTGAATACGGAATTGCGCGCGCTGGTAGACGCGCATGGTACGGATGATGCCATTCTGCTGCACGAGCGTTTGCAGGAATTCGTCTCGACCGAACAGCGGGCAGGGCGTCTCCGCCTGACGCCTCCGCAGCCAGCGCCATTGTTACAGGTTGCCGCCGATTGGATCGAAAAGATCTCGGTGCCCATGGTGCTGCTGGTTATTTCGCCCGTTGTTTTGCTGGCGTCGCCGTTGTTGCTGTGGTGGTTGCGTCGGCTTGAACGGTCGGACCCCGAAATCCTGCCGCGCCCAGGCGACGCACATATTGCTGAAATGGGGACCTTTGACGATCACGATGTCACCAACCCGTTTACTGCGGTTGGCGATCTAAAACCCGGTGGTTTTCGGCGCGCGATCACGACGGTTGCGCTGTATCTTCTGAATTACGCTGCCAAACATATCTTTCCGCGCGGCTACCTGACCCGCGTGCAGACAATCCATTTCGCGCGGTGGGTCTATTTCGACAACAAACGCCGGGTGATGTTCTGCAGCAATTACGATGGGGCATTGGAAAGCTACATGGACGATTTCGTCAACAAGGTCGCCTGGGGGCTCAACCTCGTGTTTTCAAATGGCGTTGGGTATCCAAGTACACGGTTTCTGATCAAAGATGGGGCCGAGCAAGAGAGCAAGTTCAAAAGGTTCCTGCGCAACCGTCAGCAAGCCACGCTGGTGTGGTACAAGGCGTATCCTGGTCTGACGGCAATCGACCTCGACAGGCACTCACAGATACGCGCTGGGCTTGAGCGGCGCCCGCTCGGGCTGCGAGCATTGCGAAAATGGCTGGCAAAAATATGAAAGAAAACGGGGATATCCCGGTCACACGGCCCGACTTTTCCGACATGCAGGGCCTGGTCCGTTTTGGTCATGGCAAACTGACCGAAGCCGAGTTTCTACTGCTGACAGTCTTGGACGTGCAGGTTGCGCAGGATTGGCTGGCAACCGCGCCGATCACGTCAGCCGAGTGGATGGACACCCCCCCGGAGACTGCACTGCAAGTTGCCTTCACAGCCAGCGGATTGCAGGCGCTTGGGCTACCGGATGCGGTTCTTTCTCAGTTTTCGCAACCGTTCCTGGCGGGGATGGCAGGTGAAGCAAGCCGCACCCGACGGCTTGGCGACACCGGCGGGAATGCACCGGAAAACTGGGTCTGGGATGGCAGTGAGGTCCACGTTCTGTTGATGCTCTATGCGCGCGAGGGTGGGCTGGGTTCCTTGAAATCAACTCTGATGGATGGCGTTTTCAAAGATGCGTTTGACATCGCCCAGGCACTGCCGACACGCCTAAATGACGGCATTGAACCCTTCGGATTTGCTGACGGTATCAGCGAACCAAAAGTGGATTGGGATCACCAAAGCCCGCCGCCAAAGCACGGCCGCGAGAAATACGCCAACCTGATCGCACCGGGTGAGATCGTTTTGGGCCATGTCAATGAATACAAGGAAGTCTCACCTGCGCCTCAGATCAATGCTGACGACGGGGATCGCGACTTCGGGCGCAACGGTAGCTATCTGATCCTGCGCCAACTGGAGCAGGACGTGGCGGGGTTCTGGCAGTATATGGATACGGCAGCAAACGGGGACGCGGCGCGGCGCGAGGCGTTGGCGACCGCCATGGTGGGCCGAGCGCGGGACGGCACGCCTTTGATTAGGGGGCGGCGTGAGATTGAAGGCGGGCGAAAGGGGAACAATTTCACCTATGAGGATGACGTCGATGGCGTCGTCTGCCCGGTCGGCGCTCATATCCGGCGGGCCAACCCGCGAACCGGTGACCAACCACCTGGCGTTGATAGTCGATGGGCCTGGCTTACCAGCACTCTCGGGTTCCGGCGGAGACGTGATGGCCTGCCGGGTCGGCACGATCTTGTCGCCTCGACGCGTTTTCACCGTCTTGCCCGTCGTGGACGTGCTTATGGCCCGCCGCTGTCTCCCGAACAAGCGCTGTCGGGCATGCCTGACACCCAAGAAGCAAGGGGGCTGCATTTCATCTGCCTCTGCGCCGACATTACGCGTCAGTTCGAGTTCGTTCAGAACGCATGGATGTCTTCCCCGACGTTCGATGGTCTGCATGGCGAGGCGGACCCCATCGTCGGCAGCCGCGAAACTGTCGGTGGTGTGCCATCAGACAGTTTCAGTATTCAAAGCGCGACCGGCATTGCAGAGCGGCTCGAAGGCCTGCCCCAATTCGTGACCGTCAAGGGCGGCGGCTATTTCTTCTTGCCCAGCTTGCGCGCAATACGCTTTCTCGCAGAGCAGAAAGACTAGGAGATATTCATGCGCGCCATCCTTCTTGTCATTCGCCGTTTCTTGCACTCCCTGCTTCAGATCGGGCTACACTTTGAACGCAGGCTCGAGCCGTTTTTCCGCCCGCAACTCAACCGCCTCTTGCGCGACCGCGCGGCACGATTCCTTCAGCGCCTCAAGAACCGCGCGCGTCCAAACCTCGGGCTTGGTGTGGCTGAGGAGAAAATATTCGATTGGGAAGAAGAGGCGCTGCAGACGATCATCGACGAGATGCGCGAGCAGATGAACCTGCATTTCCAACCCGGTGCCTACGAACGCGGCGGGAATACAAAAACCCATGGGCTGGTGCGCGCGACCTTTACTGTGAAGTCCGATTTGCCCGAACACCTGCGCAAAGGCGTGTTCGCAGATGAACGAAGCTATCCGGCCTATATTCGCTTTGCCGGGCCCGGCCCCGACGTGCCCGAAGATATCCGCGATGTCGGGTTTGGTTCCATGTCAGTCAAACTGATGGACGTACCCGGCCCGAAGCTGATGGAAGAAGAGAAATTCACGCAGGACTGGCCCGCTGTCGTCACGCCAACATTTGTCACACCAGACGTGCGCGAGAATGCCAAGCTGCAGTATTGGAGCACCATAGACGAGCCGATCTGGTATTTTCTGAACCCCAAGGATACGCACCTGATCGACTTTCTCATGCAGGGTCTGTGGAACGAAACACAGTACAATCCGTTGGGCCAACGCTATTTTAGCTGTGTGCCGTATCTGCTGGGTGAAGGGCAGGCCATGCTCTACTCCTACAGGCCTTTAACGGATGTGCCGATGGATATTCCCGGTGTCCCCTTCGGACGCGTGCCCCCGAACTATCTACGAGACAACATGGCACGCGCGCTACGCGCGGGTCCTGCCGAGTTCGAGATGCTGGTTCAGATTCAGACCGACCCGCATCTGATGCCCGTGGAGGATGCCTCGGTGCTGTGGCCCGAAGACAATTCGCCTTGGATACCGGTCGCGCGCATCCATATCCCTCAGCAGGATTTCGACACGCCTGCCCAGATGTCTTTTGCCCGAAACCTGCGAATCAACCCCTGGCATTCCTTGCCCGAACACCGCCCACTGGGCAACCAAAGCCGTGCGCGGCGGCGAATGTACCAAGAACTAGCGGCGTTTCGCCAGAAAATGAATAAAGCTGACCACGTCGAACCCGATGGGACAGAGACGTTCGAATGACAATACCACCGATCTGTTGCGAGTTTTGGGAACGGCAAGATGCAGCGTTTCCCCTCAGGATCAAACACCTAAGGTGATGCGAACCGCTCAAACATTTCCGGCAGCAGCGTATTGCGGTAAAGGCCTTTAAAGTCTGACGGACGGATGGCAGCTGGCTGGCCCGCACGGGCGAGCATGCGGAAAAATGACTCCCATTGCTTGGTGGTGAGATCATCCAAAGCGTTCTTTTCCTCCAACAGCGCCATGAACTCTTCCTCGGGGATCAGACCGTCGTCATGCTTGGCAGCCATGTCAGTCAGTGCCCCCATATAGTCCGTCAACAGGTCTTCATCGATCATGCCGTTTTCGTCGTAGACCATAGTGCGTTTGCCCGGTCGGCGTTTCGCCATCTCTTTCAGCGGAATGCCGCGACCCAGCAAGAGGTTTTTTAACCCACCAAATTTGAAGGTCGACCCGAGGGTCAGAAACAGCGCTCGGGATCCGCTCGTTTCAAACGTTTGCCAGCCTTTCAGGTTCTCCGGCAGTCCGGCACGCGAGATGTCGTCGCCCAGGTTGAAAGGAAGGATATGCTTTTCCATATCCGTCAGCTTGAGCTGCACGCCTTCGCGCTTTTCGTCCTTGCGATAGCCTCTCAGCTGATTCACTTCTTTCTGCGTTAAAATCCACTCGCTCACAAAGCCGGGATGATCAGGCGATTGGGTGCCGGGCCAAGGGAGTTTTTTCTCGCCCAGAATAGCCTTTGCCGCTGCAATCAAATCGGCACGGGTGACGTCATCGGGATCTTTGGTCAACATATCGCGGGCAAAGACCCGGCCCTTACCTTCCAAGTCGGCAAACACGACACCATCCGTTATGTCGACGATATAAACCGTGCTACCATGGGCTACGCGGATCAGTTGGTTAGGCACATTGTCTTTGAAATGCGCGTCCTTCCACGGATCACCGAGACCCATGTCGCGAATATGCTGCTCGCCCCACGTGATAATGCCAGTGGATTCCAGCGGATGCTCGTCCGGCGCCTCAGTTGCCGAGGTGCCGGCATATTCGTAGGTGTTGACCGTCTTTCGGTTCTCTAGCCAATCGCGCAGCTCTGGGCAGTGCAGGTAGAGCATCTTTTCCTTGTCAACCGCTTCCACCAGATTGATGGCCGTCCACCCAACTTCGTCCGGGCGCCATTTCTCGGTGAGGTAGGGGTTTTTGCGGATGCGGCTGGTGGCCTCCTGCACAAAGGTTTGAAAGCCTTCATTGGTAATGGCCAGACCCTCAGGCCTATGCTCATTCAAGGTCAGCCCGATGATCGCATCCAGTGTTTCAATGCCTTCGGGGTAGAGTTCTTGGAGCTTCGCAATCGTGGCTTTGGATGCCTCGCTTGATGGATCAAGGAACAGGTGCTCCCACTTCTCGCTTGGCGGGATGTTGTGGGCCCGCTGATAATCTGTCCAGAAGGGCGTGCCACGTTCGCGGTCTTTGCGGATTTCCTGCTCCAACATGTTCATGACACCTTCTTCGGTCGCCATGTTCCGGAAGAAATCGGCCGTATTGCCCGCAACGGGCGCGCCAAGTCGGGTGTTCATCATATAGTAATAGACCGCGCCTAGACCCTCGGTCTTGAGGAATTGATGACCATCAAGCTCGCGCAAGTTCATCATGTTCACTTCGCGCGTGCCGTCTTTGGCGGTCTCTCCGATGGACGGGCATTTCAGCTGATCGACCCAGATTTGGTGGCCAAAGCGATAGGCCTTGCTAAAGAAGTTCCCTTTGATCTCAGGCTTGATCTTCTCAACCTTCCCAGCAGCAATGCCGTGAGCCACTGGATCCGTGCCTTGCTCAGGCCGGTAAATCTTCTTGTCGAAATGCGGCAGCTTGCGTTCCGCGCGGCCGAACAGATTGGCGTTCAGCCCGTTGACCACGGCTTCATTGGCAAACAGAGTGTGCGTCCAGGTACCAGTGTGGATTTTCACATAAGTCATGGTGACCACGCGCCGCGCGATCTGGAAAATCTGATTGTCTGACCAGTCCGGATAACGCTCTTTCAGGACCTCCGCGACCCAATTGTGATGGCGCGCATAGAGCGTATGTTCGGCCTCCAACGGGGCCGTCATATTGCGCCCAAAGCCGGTAACAATCTGTTTTTGCAGCGGGCCATCTTCGCTGACAGGCACGTCTTTCAGCGGGAGAAATCCGCCGGTGCCATCTTCTTCGGTGTCTTCCAGATAAAGCTTACCGCCGGGCACTGGCGTGCCGTCTGGGTATGAGCGCACTTCTGCCAGCGTTTCGATATCGCTGCCGTAAATGTGGCTCATGTCCCACCAGACCGTGGTGCCATGCATGCCTTCGCCATCTTCGCGCAATGCATGCGGGGCATCTGACCGGCTCCAATCATACTTCACACCAAGCGCGGCCCATTCACTGTCCGGGTCGATGGGAATCGCGTGTTTCAACGCATTGTCGGGCGCGGTTTGGGCCACGTCATGGACCAGCTGCTGAAGGTGGGCGGCGGCATGAAAGCTGGCCGTCTTTGCTTCGATGGTTGTGCCATTGCGATAGCCAAAAACCTTTGCAACATCCGCTTCGCTTGGCAGTTTCGGATTATGGGATTGGTCTTGCGGACGATAGCCTTTTTCAAGCCCGTGGTCGACAAACTCCTGGCCCACACGGCCTTCGCCCGGCCCAAATTGTGTATCAAGATACGCGCCATCGGGGGAAAAACCGGAATCCGCCCATTTCGGTATGTCGCCTTTGGGCAGCTGACCGACGATGTCGCCGCGTTCTCCGTCAGGGTCGCGCTCACCCTTTTCCATCTGCGTGCGCGCATCGCCCAAAGCCGCGAGCCGCAGAATGCCAAGCTTGCGCTGCGTCCAACGGCCTGCATTGCCAGGCGTCGCGCCGGAATTCGCCCAGGCTCCAACGGGACCAAGCGCCAAAGAAACCATAGAATCCTTGAAGTTTCGTGCCCTGTCCAGCAGCGATTTTTCGGGGATATGATCTCCTGGACGTTTGAAATCTGTACACAACACCCACGCATCTTTGTGGCCCTCATACGCCTTGGCCGGGTCGCTCTTTAGATATTCTTCCGTCAGTTCGTTGGGTCGAAGGATACCTGCGCCGTTTTGCCCATCCACTCGGTTCTTGTCGATCTGCCGGGTCCAGAATACCGCAAACTTATGGCTTGGGTCTTTCTGAGCAGCCTTCTCGAACCAATCCGCTGCCGAGAGGAAGTCTCCCACATTGCGGAGAGCGTGCGCGCCGAGGGCATAGTCCTCCGCAGTCGCAAGGCCCTCTTCGTGGCGTTCGACGTATAGCTTTATTGCCGTCGAAAAATTACCTGCATTTATGTTTTCCAGCGGATCATCAGAGACAAGATCAACCCGCTGGTTGTGCTTTGCAGAGACAGGACACCCGGAAACGACATTCATTTCAACCTCCAACAAAACCTTGGGTTGAGGTGCGGCACGATACCCAAA
Organism: Ruegeria sp. H3; assembly: GCF_056533095.1. Classification (NCBI taxonomy): domain Bacteria; kingdom Pseudomonadati; phylum Pseudomonadota; class Alphaproteobacteria; order Rhodobacterales; family Roseobacteraceae; genus Ruegeria; species Ruegeria sp. H3. The sequence continues at coordinate 15,960 of NZ_JBQFOD010000014.1, forward strand.
ACCCTGAACGAGAAATAGAAACGTGAAACCTGCCAGCCTAAATTGGCTGATTGGTTAGGACCTATTCTAAATTACCCTGCTACTCAGGGCGACTATTTTTTTTACATGACCGGGAAGCCTTATATCTCGACACCCAAGGGCTCTGTTGCGTAAGTCCTACCCGACGCGCGTCGGCACCGTTTCCCATTTACGGTTTTTTTGGTTAGCGTTAGGTCCACAACGAAGCGCCGATGCTCAGATCTCATGTGGCTTGAGCGGCGGTATTCCAGGGGTCAAAGGCCTTGAGTGGGTGATATCGGTCGTTGAGGCTGAGCGGCGACGAGTGAGTGTGCTGAGGCAATTGCAGATGGCTGGGCGGGCCGCCACGAACCTCTGCAACTGCCCTGGAGACCGACGGCCTCGAAACGTCCGTTCGCGCCTTCGAAATGGGGCGCGGCTGTTTTCGGCTCGGTTGTTGGTGCTCTTGTGTGACCAATGATCTAACCCGGGCGAGAACTCACGCTTGAAAGCATCATACGAGCGCAGTTTGCCCTAGATTGTCCTTTTTTGGGAATGAAACCAAAGCGCTCTATCAGGCGGTGCAACAGCCGTCCCCCGTTCACCCTTGAAAACCCGTGCATTTGTCGTTTCAGTGGGTTGCCTGAAGTAGGTTTGATAAAAAACAGCGGGCGTGTTCATTGTTGTTATCAGACGCGCAGATTTGCTATACATGAGCGGTTTGCCGCGTATCTGACGAGACGTGAACCAAGTTTTCGGCGGAAGGCCGCGTGTCCCTGTGGTTGTGGTTTTCCTGTCTACTCGCGCCGGATATTTGTGGGCGAGACGATTCATATCCGTGAACAATATCTGGTACAGGGCATGACGTTGCATCTTGCACGATCCGGTCTCGTTGGCATTTCGCTATTGATAACCTCTGGTGTAGCGGCAGAGGAAGATGGCTCGTTTTTTGATCCGTTTGACGAGCTGGTGAAAAGCCGCTGGTTTGTCTCAAGTGGTTGGGCGAATGGCGATCATCAGAGCTGCCTTTGGCACAAGGACCGAGTGAAGGTTGAGGATGGGAAACTGCTGTTGTCCTTAACTGATCATGCAAAGAAAGACCGTCAGTTTAGTTGCGGTGAAATCCAGACACATGCGCGCCTCGGATACGGAACCTTTGAGGCGCGCATGAAAGTGCCATATGCACGCGGTATGAACGCAAATATGTTCACCTTCATTGGCCCGCCGCAGGACCGGCCACACAATGAAATCGACTTTGAGTTTATTGCGCCGAATAATCCGGTACTCCAGACGAATGTCCACTTTCGGGGCGACAGCGAAAACACAGAGTTGATCGCACGACCTGATGATAACGCATTCCATGACTATGCTTTTGTTTGGGAGCCTGGGCGCGTTCGTTGGTTCATTGACGGAGAACTTATCCGAGACCTTCGCGGTGATGCTTTACCGAATGAGCCGCAAAAGATGTATCTCAGCCTGTGGTCGACGGGTACACTTGTGAGTTGGATGGGAAAGTTCGATGCCGCTTCTACGCCGCAGGAACTGGAGGTCGAATGGGCCGCTTATACCAAGCTTGGGCAAGGCTGCGCCTTTGCACAATCACTGTTGTGCCGGGATGGTATGGATGTGCCCTGAGCCCGCCTTTGTTCGTTTTAAATGTGAGCCCAAGGTGCTCTCAGCTGAGGTAGCTTGTTCATTTTTTGGGCAAGTTACGGCGATGTTGGCGCTGGCTCTACGGGCTTTTGTTGTTTTGTGCGCCTCAATGCGGCACCTGAGCCTACGCCATACCCTTGGGTTGCAAATTGCACAGCGCATTTTCACCTCCTGGGATCAACTGGAATTGGCTAAGACCGTATGAACGTCAGACTGGCCTCAATCATCGACCCTGAACGGAACACAGCTTATGTCGTACCGGCCATCGTGGCGTCGATGGTCACCTTTGCCTATTCGGTGAGTTTCGGACCTTTGGTGATCCTCGCCTTCTACGGGTGCTGGATTCTGCCCTTTGCACTTGCCCCGCGCATCTTGTTGGCGCGTCCGGGGCCGGTGGTCCTACTGCTTTTGGTTCCGTTTTTCTTTGCCTTGTCCGTATTGTGGAGCGATGCGCCGTCGACCACTCTGCGTGCTTCAATCCAATATGGTATTACCTTCTTTGCAGGTCTTGTCGCTGCGCGGATCACCTCTGTCGCCAATCTGGCGCTTGGGGGGACCATCGGTAGCCTGCTGATCCTGACATATTCGGCGATGAATGGCGGCTACTCTTATGACTATATTGATGGGAGTTATGCTTTTAACGGCGCCTTTTCATCGAAAAACCAGCTGGGGTATTTCGCCACGCTCGCCATAGTTTTCTCGCTTTCGTTGATCTGGGTTTTTCGGACGCGTGGCGCACTGATACCTGTCTCTGCTGTCACCGGCTTAATGGGGATCGTCATGCTGTGGATGTCGGATTCAGCAACATCGCTGCTATCCGCCTTTGCTGCTTTTTCCGCGATCCTGTTTGTTGGCTTTGTCCTGTTGCTTGCGCCCTGGCTGCGGCGAGCCGCGGTTTTTCTGGCTGTGACCGGAGGTGCTGCGATGGCGGTGGCATCTTATCGTTTGGGGGCATTCGACGCCGTGCTTGCGGCCTTTGGCAAGGATTCCAGCCTGACGGGTCGCACATATCTTTGGAGCAAAGCATTTGAATTTGGCGCTAATCAGCCGGTTCTGGGCCTTGGTTATAATGCCTTCTGGACGCGTGGACGCCCCGAGGCCGAGGTGCTCTGGCAAGAGTTCTACATCACTGGTCGAACCGGGTTCCATTTCCACAACCTGTTGATTGAAACCTATGTGGGCACCGGGGTGGTTGGGCTGGGCCTTGTGGTTGGGCTTTGTCTTTTGCTGATCCTGATGCCGCTTCGCGCCGCTCTCGGCCGGGGTGGCGTAGGATCTCTGATGCTGATCTCGGGACTGTCAGTGCTGTTTGTTGTCCGGTCGGTCGCCGAGGTCGATTTTGTTACGCCCCACACGGTCGGAACCTTTCTGGTCGCCTTCGCGCTTCTGCGGCTGTTCGATCACAATCGCAACGTCCGCCACGCAACGCGCCTTGCCATGCCAACGCGACGCCCCCGACACGCAACGGAGATCCTGATATGACCGGCCCGGTACAGGAACGGCGCATCCATTGGACCAAGGACAACGCCCATCTTCTTGCCGGTTATCGGGACGAACCGCGTGTCGATTTCGGAGCGATGATACGTGCAGTTCGGCGACAAATGCTGTTGGTTGCGGCTTTTGCGATGACTGGTATCGCCATTGCCGTGATGATGATCCTTGGATCGGTGCCAAAATACACAGCCGTAGAAACAGTGCTGCTGGATGAAGAACGTGCCGAGTTGCTAAACGAGGTATCGCCCCTGCCCAATGCCGTCCGGTCGGATACGGCAGTACAAAGCGAGATGGAAATCATCAGATCCGGAGCTCTGGCCTATCAGGTGGTCGATTTGCTGCAACTGGACAAAGATACCGATTTTCTGTCGCCGCCGGTTGGATTGACCGAAAAAATCAGCAGGACGATTTCTTCCGTAACACGCCCGTTGGCTCGACTGCTGACACCGGAACCGCCCGCCCGCGCGAACGAGAATACTTCGGTAGCGGGCGAAGCTGGCCCGGATGACAACGCAATACCCGACTTTGATCTGGAATTGACGGATCGGGATCGTGCGGTTCGGATTCTACGTGATCGGCTGTCGGTTTCACGATCGGGACGCAGCCTGGTGATTGAAATTGCGTTTGCGGATTTTGATCCTACGCGGGCTGCGCAGATCGCGCGCGGCTATGGCTCAGCCTATGAGAGCTTTCAGCTTTTGACGACAAACGAGGTGGCGGCCAAGGCAGAAGAATGGTTGCGCGAACGATTGGAAGAGCTCGAGCAAAAGAGCATCGATGCCGCATCGGCTTTGCAGGAGTTCCGGACCGAAAACGACTTGGTGCAAGTGCGCGGCGATCTGCTGACCGAGCAGCAGCAATCTGAACTTGCCAGCGAGTTGATGACAGCCGCAGCAGCGGCGGCAGAGGCAGAAGCTTACCTTGAAAGCATGGAGTCGCTGAGCGCCCAGGCGGTTGATGGTGATCAGATCATCGCAGTTCCTTTGGTCGAAGGACTCGCGGCCGGGATCAGCGAGGAACTGCGGCGTGACTATCTGAATGCTCGCCAGAGGCGGCAAGAAATTATCAGCCAATTTGGGGCGGATCATCCGCAGGTACAGCAACTCAATGGCAGTATTCAAGTATTGGAGAATGCCCTGAAGATCGAGTTGCAGCAGGCGACTGAGGCCGCGCGCGTTGCCTACAATATTGCACGTGGCCGAGAGCAGTCGTTGCGGACCGATCTGGCCGCGATAACAGGAACAACGGATTGGAACGTGGCCCTGAGGGGCCGGTTGCAACAGCTCGAGGCGATCTCGGAAACCTATGCTCAGGTCTATCGCGACTATCTGGCGCGGCTAGAAGTCACTATGCAGCAACAGGACTTTCCTATCGCGTCGGTTAAAATCATATCTCCGGCAGAAATTCCGCAGGCGCCATCCAGCCCGCAGAAGAAGGCAATGCTGTTTGCGGGGCTATTTCTGGGTGGTCTGCTGGGAGCGTCGATAGGGGCCACTCGCGAATTGATGCCGAAACCCGTGCGCACCGTCTCAACCCTGCGAGAGGAGGTCGGAGTAAACTGCGCAGGCTTGTTGCCCGGTCCCAAAAGCCGCAACGACGCGGGCACTGAGCGGGCTCAGACCCTTACAATGGAGCGTCTGGCCGGGACTTGCGAAACCATTCTGCAGAAATCAACAGGCGCTTTGATCGCAATCGCACCGCTTTCATCTGGTCTGAAGGCCGAGGCCGATTTGCCGCTGGACCTTGCTGAACGGCTGTCCTGCGATGGGTCGCGGAAGGTATTGGTGATTTATCAGGATGCGCTTGCGCAAACGCTACGCGTAAGTAAATCAGCAGCTGTTGAAATCGCCAGCTTGCAACAAGTGCTGGAGACTGTATTAGGGAGCGGCCAGACACTACCGCAAGGTGCTGACCTAATGATGTTGGCCAGTGAATTGCGCGGCAAATTCAGCTTTGTTCTGTTCGCGCTCAGGCCTCTGAGCCAAGCCACCGCTTCCGATATTCTTGCGGAAGCGTGCGATGCCACGCTGCTTCGCATCCAGTGGGGTAAGACGTTGCCCAGCTTTATCTCTGACGCGTTAATGGATCATCCCCGTTTCAAGGAGGCCTTGATCACAACGGTTCTGGAAGAGGCCAACCTGGCGCAGGCCCGGCGCTATATCGGCCCCGGCAGCTATGAGGAGCTTCAGATCAATGCTTAGAAACCGGCATTTCCGCATCATTGTTTGGCTCGTTTCATATGCTATGGCGCTGAATGCGACGCACCAGAGTGTGGCTGTCGCGCAATCACAACCCGAGCCTCGGGTGGGCACAGAAACCATTGGTCCGCAGCAAACGCTTGAAATACGGATCGGGCGATGGGACCCGGTGAACGAGGTTTTTGCATCCTGGGACGCGGTTGGTGGCTCATATCCTGTCAGCACTACCGGCGCGGTGACTCTGCCGCTGATCGGGAGCGTACAGGCGGCAGGCATGACGCCCGATGATTTGGGCGCCGATGTTTCGCAGCGAATACAGGATCGGATGGGCTTGCGTAGCGATGTACAGACGATTGTTACGATCACCGAATTTGCGCCGATCTATGTTTTGGGTGATGTGCGGACACCGGGTGCTTACCCACATGTGCCGGGCATGACAGTCCTGCAGGCACTGAGCCTGTCGGGCGGGATCAACACACCGACCTCCGCGTTGGTGCGCGGAGAACGCAATGCGCTGAGTGCCCTTGGCACCTACCGCGTCATGGAGCTTGAAAAGATGCGGCGGCTGGCCCGGCTGGCCCGGCTGGAGGCTGAGGAAAGTGGCACCGAAATCCAGACCCCGCCCGAGCTCCAGTCCTCACCGTTGGGGATCGAACTGCTTGACCAAGAGCGCCGGATCATGGTGTCGCAGAACTCGGCCTTCGCGTCGAATTTGGCCCAGATCGACGAGCTAGAGGCCTTGCTGCTCGACCGGATTAATAGTTTGAAACAACAGGCCGATCTGCGTGAGCGGCAATTGCAGCTACTGAATGAAGAGCTTGAAAACGCAAACAGCCTCGTCGAGCGCGGCTTGTCCACCGTTGTACGAGGAAGCAATCTGCAACGCGCGGTTACAGATCAACAGGTCCGGCTTCTCGAAGTCGAAACCGCGCGGTTGAACGCGGAACAACGGCTGAATGAGACGCGCCGCGACAGGCTGGACCTGACCAACGCGCGTGACCGCGAACGTGTTCAAGGATTGCAGGATCAGCGCGCTGCCATTGCTGAATTGGGTGTGAAAATGGAGACAGAAGCCGCGTTGTTTTCCGAAGCGGCACGCACGGGCAACGGGCTGGTCGAGCTTTCGGACCTCGTAACACCCAGATTGCAGATCACCAGAACGGGTCCCGAAGGCACGACCACTTTCGCGGCAAATCGAGACGACAAGATTGAAGGTGGAGATGTTCTGGAAGTCGTTCTCTCAACATCTGCGCCAAACGATATGATACCCGTACGCCGCCTGGCACCCAATGCGTTCAATAACACATTGCCTTTTGACCCGCCTCAGGCCATTCCGGGGGAAGCGGCTGGCGAGGTACCTCCTTCCTGACAGCGGTGCGTCCCGTCCAGCGGGATGGGGCGGGACAGAATATCCAACAATGTATCAATTTGACGCTCCGGTCTCATCTCGGGCCTTGCGGCATGATCGAGCGCGGCCTGTGACGCTGCCGAATAGATCTGTTCGTCGTTCCAGAGCATACGTACAGCTTTTGCCCATTCCTCAACCGGGGCATTACGTTTCAGCAACACCCCCCCCGGCCCAACAGCCTCGGGCAGTCCTCCAATCCGGGACGCTATGACCGGGATGCCGCTGATCTGAGGCTCGGCGGCGATACGGCCAAATGCCTCTTCCCATTGGCTGGGGGCAAGCACAATGCGGGCATCTTTGTAAATTGTGCGCATGTCGTTTGTGGATGGTCGCAACGTGACGTTGGGCAGGCGGGCAAGGCTGGTTTGCAGGTGCGCCTCTTGTTCAGGTGTCAAACCCCAGCCACGTACAAAGACAAATGGAATTTCAGGGCAGGCTTCGGCCACCTGCAGCGCGATATCGACGCCTTTGTTTGGATGCGGGTTGATAAAGGTCACATTGCTGCGGGAAGAGATCACGCGGTATTTCTCGGATTCGATCATCGGATAAATCACATCGGCATGAATGCCTTCTGTTTCGGCAAATCGCTGCGCGGTGAAGTTAGAGTTCGCGATGTATCCCGTTTTGGTCAGGTCGCTCGGTGATCCGCCCAGATCCTCATCTTCAACATTCCGCAGATAGATAAACGTGCGTGTTGCGTCCCGGTTGATCGACTGGGCGAGTTGTACCGGCAACCGAGATTGGAAGATCGCCACATCGGCCCCAAAATCAGTTACAACACGGTCCACGACCTCTTGAGCAAACCACGCGCGGAACACAGGATAACCAAGCCCAGTGTCGCGTACATAACCGCGCCGATGCAACTTGAGCTGCGCTCGGCTGCGCAGACCCAGCCAGCCTTCGCCTGTTAGACCTGCTAGAACTCCAACAGTGTGCCCGCGTGCGCGCAGGCGTTTGACAAGCTCGTGCGTACTTGTCTGCGCTCCGCCATACATCTGCGGCAGATACGGATGAGCACTTCCAAAAAGAATGCGCATGGACAGGTTTACCTCATTTTCGATCTTCAGCGGCGGAGCTTATGGCGTGCGGTTACGGGTCGATCAGATGCATATCTTGACAAGAACTTCACCGGCACGCTGATGGTGAATCGGATCCGATGATTTCGGTAGGCGGAAACGAACGGATCACAAGGCACCAGAGTCACCTCGTTAGTATTCAGCTCGGGAACGATTCGTTCTGAGCATGGGTTCGATCCAGCTTTCATGAATTTACTGCTTTGTGCTTGTTTTGAGCACTCTCGCATAGCGTGAGTCAGATTCGGGCATCCCGACTGTATCGGAATACAAAAGTTCTGTAGATGCCTCGAATTCAGGCAGCTCGCACAGGCGAAGTCAAAATATACTCGGCAATCGTATCTATATGTGCGGATTCCACGTTAACGACCCGTTATCCATAGGCAATGCTTCGCTCGCACGGATAATCGAGTTTGCAATTGCAGCAATTGTCATACCCTTCTTATCTACAGATGCGAGAAGGAACTTTGTAATGAGGACACTCTGGTAGAGATCACTTTCGCCTGCATCGGGTGATGCGTGTTGGCGATCGTCTTTTCAATTTAAGGGGGCATCGGCGCTGATTTGCAGCGTTACGCAACTGGGAAATGAGGATGTGATGTGATGAAACCATTAGAGACAGAACCGGCTCCTGCTGAGAGTATTATGGTGTCAGCGCTAGGCCCGGCGCAGGCGATATGGATCCGTCCGAAGCCAGATAACGCGCCTGTTGGCGGGTTGGCAAAACGCGCACTCGACGTAACGGTTGCATTGATCATGCTGGTCGTGTTCTCGCCGCTGATGCTTGGACTGGCTTTGCTGGTATTCACAACCTCGCCAGGTCCTATCCTGTATCATCATCGTCGCGTGGGGTATCGCAAACGGTCATTTGGCTGCCTAAAGTTTCGGACAATGGTGGTGAATAGCGACGAGGTCCTTCAACAACATCTAGAAAACAGCCCGGAGGCGCGGCTGGAGTGGGAGCAGACCCAGAAGTTGCGTGATGACCCGCGTGTCACGTCGGTCGGTCATGTTTTGCGTAAGCTCAGTCTCGATGAGCTGCCGCAGTTGATCAACGTGCTGCGTGGTGAGATGAGCCTTGTTGGTCCCCGCCCGGTTTTGTTTGATGAACTGCGCCGCTATGGCCCTTCGAGCCGCCACTATCTGCGAGCGCGCCCGGGCATTACAGGTTTGTGGCAGGTTAGTGGTCGCAACAATACGACCTACAAACGCCGCGTTGCCTATGACCGTGCTTATGTCACCAATGTGAACACCGCGACGGACATCGCCATCCTTGTGCAAACTCTACCAGCAGCGCTGCGGTCGGATGAAACCGCGTAATCCTCGCGGGTTAATGTACCGGTGCTCCGCTGTTCTGTGCGTTGTCTGAAACCACCGGGGCAGCGCGCGCATGAAAGCAGAACCCTCAACCCTGATTGCCGATGGCCCTGCGGAGGCCGGGGTGGCCAGGCCACTGGTTTCGGTAATCATGTCGAATTACAACGGTTCCGCCTATCTAGCTGCGGCGGTGCTTTCGGTTCTGAATCAATCTTATTCCACTCTGGAGCTTATTGTTGTTGATGACGCCTCAAGTGACGAAAGTGTGGCGGTATTGCAAATACTGGCAGCCTCAGACAGTCGGCTTACAATCATTGCATTATCGAACAATTTAGGGCCTGCAGGAGCCAGAAACCGTGCGTTGGAGGCCGCAAATGGCGATTGGATTGCCATCATGGATGCGGATGATGTGATCCATCCCAAGCGGATTGCTCGCCTGCTGTGCGCCGCTTCGCAGCTAAACGCCAATATGATCGCCGATGATCTGCTGAGCTTTGGATCGGCGAATGTTGCAGGTCAGACCTTGCTTGGAAAAGCTGCGACGGATGCCGCTAAACGCATCACCGCCGTCGATTTGGTCAAAAGTGACACAGCCAGTTTAGGGCTGGCATCGCTTGGTTATCTTAAACCAATGATCCACCGCGATGCCTTGCGTGCGCTGCGCTACGACGAAACGCTTCGGATCGGAGAGGACTTTGATCTATATTGCCGCCTGCTGATCGGCGGCGCCACGTTCTGGGTAACACCCGAGCCAACCTATCTCTATCGACGGCATTCGGGGTCTTTGTCACACCGTCTGTCCGTGCCTGCGCTAGAGAACTTGATTGCAGCTCACGACTCGGCAGCGACGCTGTCGAAATCGGTGGGCGATGAAGGCTTGTACGCAGCGCTGGCAACTCGGCGACAACGTCTTGTACGCACCTTACACTATCAGCATCTGGTGGTTGCGATTACAACGCGCGATACACTAAGCGCGTGCCGCCAACTGCTGCGGCGCCCCAAGCTTGTGATGGATCTGGTGGCCAGCCTGGCAGACCGTTGGAACCGCCGCCGACACGCCGCGTCGGATCGACACATCTCGGAACCTAGAACCGTTGTGCTTGCCTTGTCCGAGCAGATTTCGTCTGCTGAAGCACCTGAGGATGCGGTAAGCGTTCCGGTCGAAGCTTGGTCTCCATCTAGCGAGTCAAACCGATATGCAATGGCGTGCCGCCTGACAGAACTGGCCGCAAAAGGCCCGGTCCACATTATCGCAATAGGTTTGGAAGGTTTGGATGGGTTGGGCTACGTGCCTGACTGGAACTCAGCGCGGATAATTCTTACCGCAGAAGAAGCGAAGGCCGCTAGCATTCCCTCAAACGCGATGCTGGAGATCTTAGAGTCCCGGGATGGGAACAGCTCTGTCAGGGCTCAATAGCAACCGCGCACCGGTCTCGGGGGCAGCCTCATCTGCCATTTTACTGAGCCCAAGTTTATCTCGTGCGATTTGGTGTATGACGGGCCAGGCCCTGTCGCGCGCATCCAGAAGATATTGGATTGCAGCGGCCGAACCCTGTGTGCGACGCAGGTTAAGAAAGACCCTGTGATCATGTTTTTGACGAACATCTTTTAGATGCGCCCGCATCGCGTTGGTCAGGTCGGGTGCGTGAGGTCCCATAAGCAAATGCGCCTCCAACGCTTTCTGGAACTGCTCCAGCTCTTGAGCGCCATGCTGTGCGCTCAACGAATTTGACCGCACAACTGCGGCATATCCCGGCCTGTGCGTTAGCTTCATTCGCGCGCCGGCGAGCAACATTCTTACGTAAAGATCATAGTCTTCGCCCAGCCTGAGCGCTGGATCATAGCGCAAGTTATGTTTGACTAGAAACGCGCGCGAAAGAATGGGTTTCAAAAACCCCAGCTCTCCGCGCGATACACCGGGCCTGCGTAAGTTGCCGAGCACAAAATCGACGGTTCCAAGTGAAGAAAACTCGGACGCGATTTCCGACCAATCCTGAGTTGTTGCCGCTTCCAGTTGTGCCGGCGCGACAAACGCTATGTTGTCAGCGATCACCTCGCAGTTTGTTTCTGACGACAACCGCCTTAACCGCCCTGGCAAGAACTGGTCGTCCGAATCCAGAACAGCCACGAAATCGGAAATGGCGACCTCTAAGGCTCGATTGCGTGCGGCCGCAGGTCCTTGGTTTTTGTCCTGACAGATGAGCTGAACACGCGGGTCTCGTTGAGCTTCGAAAGCGGCGATGGCTACGGTTTCGTCTTGCGAGGCATCATCCACCACGATCACTTCCGCCGTTTCCGGCTCGGCAAGTGCAGATTGGATCGCCCGTGACAGCGTGTCTTGCGCGTTGTAGGCGGCGATTAGGACAGCAACGCTGGGGCGCATCGAGACTGGACCGGTTTGAGCAAAGTCGAAAGGCACCGAGGACGGGTACTTTGATGTAAAAATCGTATGCGATCTGCCGTTTGCGTCCAAGCGCCATTTAAGTCTGCGCTGGCGTCTCGGCAGTCGACCGCTTGCATTGCTATAGTTTTGAGCGTTTACCTACAAAGAGCGATTTTGGTATCACGCGTCAGTCTCTTGAGGCACTTGTGCCGTTGGGGCGGATGGCGTTTTGCCTTCTTTGTCCTGACGTTTGCGCTTCTGGTTTGCCGCTAGAAAAGCAACAACCGCTACATATGCCAGCTGCAAAACAACCGCTACGGCAATGACAAATAGGATGAGCTTTCCGGTGCTGAAGCCAGCGGCCATACCAATCGCTGCCGCCACAGCAACAGAGAAAAAGAAACCCGCTATGAAGATCGGCAATCGCATCGTTTTCACCAGCAAAACGGACGCAGATTGAGGTTCAATTCGCCCATTGTTCGACAAAGCCTACAGCAAAAGTCCGCGACCCTGCTACAGTGTTTTGCTCAGGATCGTCGCTTGTTGCCTGACATTGCATTCTATTCTGGACGTCAATTGAGCAAAATCGAGGAAATTTCTAGATACCTGTCCACGGGATTCCTGGCGGGAATCCAGGTCAGATTCTAGTTACGCGACCCTTGCTAGAGGATGATCCGTATATCGCGATTTCGCGAAAGCCGATCAGTGACGCAATTGTGCCCATGTGCAACGCACCCCGCAGGAGGTTGGCGTTGCGCTGAGCAGCAACCGGGATAGTTACAAGCGCCAGACCCATACAATATGCCACTTTTGCAAAAGCGAGCGGCAGCATGGCAAATCGCCCGTGGGTTCCGTTATCTTGAAGCAGGAGGTTCCCATGGGTTTGTCCCATCCGAAACCGGCGCTTCAGCAGCCATGAAATTGTTGCCCGCTCAGGGGTCACCGGTTCGTCCAACCACGCAGTTGGTGCAAACATGACTTGCGCGCCGTCCTGCATCGCCGCCCTGAAAAAGGCCGTATCCTCGCCGCCAGATATTCCACGATCAAGATCGAAACGGCGTCCTGTCAGCGCATCACTCGCCAGATTCATGATCACATTACAACTGTGTCCGGCGATGGGTCGCCCGTCTGCGTCTGTTTCAGGTCGTGTGTCATGGATACTGAGATGCTGCATCCAACGCGGCGCATCAGTGGGATAGATAGCCCTTACCGGTCCGATAACGACATCGGCATTCGCGTCTGCCAGCCGGGTGATAAGCTTGTCGAGCCAATCGGAGGGTGCGATCTCGTCATCATCAATGAATGCTAAGACGCTTAATTCGCGACGCTCGGCCTCTTCCAATGCTGCGTTTCGGGCAATCGAGATGTTACCGGAGGGGGCGAAGCGATAGATCACGTTGTGCTGTGACCCAGAGGCGAAGCTCTCGACCATGTCACGCGCCGTGGGAGTATCGTCATTGTCGACAACAATGATTGATAGGCGGGTTCCGCATGGCAGTACCTGGCCTTCCAATGAACGCAAAGTCCCGAGCAGTTCCGGTCGCCGATGAGTGCAGACCCCGACGGCGACATGGTCGATTGAGAGTGGTGCAGTCTCTGGGGGGTGAGCCAGCGCGAGGCTAGAGTGTGATGTGGCTGGGCGCAGAAGAATCTGCCGCCAGAACCCGAGAGACCATCCCAGATGCATCGTGGCAGCAATTGGCGCTGTACCAAGCGCATTTGGATCGCTGCGACCGACCGCCAGCGAGGTGCCACCAATCAGACAGGCAAGCAACCACAGGGCGGCCGGGAGGGCGAAGACTACCTCAAACGGGGCCAGAGCTGCCAAAGCAATCGCAGGGGCAACAGATATCATGACAAGTTGCCGAAGCCGCGGCCTCAACTGGTGCTTCAGAACCGTACGTGCTCGCCCTCGACCGAAATTGAGATATTGCCGGAAAAGTGACACAAGAGATGGGCGCGGAAAATAGGTTAACTTCGTGCGGGATGTCAGCCAGATGCGATACCCTGCCTGCGTCAGCCGCAAGTCCAGTTCCGCATCTTCATTATGCGAAAAGCTCTCATCATATCCACCCACTGACCGGAACGCATCCAGCCGCATCAGGGCGTGATGCCCGTGATCGACAAACCGTCCCGTTCCGGCGAGGCGATGGGCCGATCCACCATTGCCCAGCCGAGTGTTCTGGGTGAGTGCGATGATGCGCTGCATTGGGGTCGTGCCAACCGCGTTCATGGAAACAACGACGCTTGCCACGCTGTTTTTTTGGGCCTCATCCATCAGAATATCAATGAAATTGTCGGGATAACTGGAATGCGCATCCAGGCGCAGCAGCCAATCCATATCATCCCCGAACCGGGCGCAGGCGGCGTTGATCCCTGCGCTCTGGATACGGGAGGGATTGTCCAAAAGCCGAATGTCGAATTGCGGCAAAGCGGCGATCCGGTCGCGGACGATCTCTTGCGTGCCATCTGTTGATCCACCATCGGCAATCACAAGACGCACCAGAGCGCCGCGTCGCAGCCTGCGTTGCAGAAAACCCGTCAATCCATTGATGACAGCTGCGATATGCGCGGCTTCGTTCAGTGTCGGCACAACGATCAGAACCGCGTCCTGTGATGTATCAACATGTTGCTCGGCTTTTTGGCCTGCTATTGCGTCTACAAGGTCGCGGGCCTCTTGATCGGTTGTCCTCCAACTGCTGAGGGGTGCGGTGTGTTGGGCATGGCGTAGATGCTCGAGGGTTTCAGACGACAGTTTATCCATCATATTGATGACGGCATCGTTATCCGCTTGATCCAGGATCAGCCCCAGTTCCAGTTCGTTCAGACGTCGCGCAGTTTCGGTCCCGGCGAGGGCAATTGGCGGGACTTGATTGATCCCGCTTTCATAGAGGCGGTTTGGCAGAAGCCAGTCGGAGTTGCTTCCGGTATCATATCGGTCGATCAACCATGCAAGATCGACTCCGCTATAGATGCGCGCCAGATCGTCCGGATACATATAGGGTCCTTCGAACTGCAGGTCCGGGTTGGCCTCTACGATCCGGTGAAAATCAGGGAGAGCGTCAAGGGCTGGGCGTCCGCGCAAAATGACCTGATAGCGGCCCGGCCGCGCCCGTGTCAGCGCATCGAGACTGTGCAGCGAGAAAGGGCACCTGAGTATCCCGAACCAGCCGATGCGCAACGGCGCGTCCTTACATTGGTGCTCGCTGGGCTTGGGTATTGGGGAAGCAGCATTGACCACTTTGTTTTCAACTAGAAAGACCGGTGCTTGGCACTGCTCATAGGCCTCGAAATGGGCGCGTAGGAAGGCCGGAGACGATATGAATAGGCCATCGATTCCCCGGCACAGGCGGCGCTCGATCCAGCGCATTGCTCGTGCAGGTTTCGACGGGCCAACCATCAGCCGGTGAATATCGAGAACCTCATAGACAAGCGAAACGGGCCGACCCTTCGAAAGGTTACGACGCAACGGGACGGCCAATGCCAGCATCTCAAGGTTGCGGCACAAAATAGTGTCGGGATGCGGGATGTCCGAAAACGATGCCTTCAAGCGCATGCGTTGTTGCAGCACAGACAGCACGCGTTGCAGCATTCTGGCGTTGTAGGTTTGTCCCAGAATCAGAGCATTTTCCGGCAAAGTACCGGTGCGGCGACGAAACCCGGCAACCGTGACCTGCGCACCGCCCAGACGCAGCATGTCAACCCGACGCCAGATCGCGGCGTCATCCAGATCATGGGCCAGATAAAGGATACGCCTCTGTCCGTCGGAGCTCCTGCAACATGCAGAAAAATTATCATGATACTTGTGGCTCTGAGTCGTCATCGGTCGATCATCCCACCACGGATGCAGCTATGGGTTGTAGCTAGGCGCGCGCTTCGGCGATTGTCAAAGCCGGAGTCAACGGCAGGCGAAACAGAGCCGATGTCCGGGTTGAAATGAGCAGGAAACCGTCGATGTGCGGAATCTTACGGCAATAGTCGAATGCTGTGCCGGCTTAGGGCGCAGATGTCCGCTTTAAATCTTTCGCGTGGGAAATAAGCGGGTTTGCCACTTTGTCGGGCACCCGTATGGCGGGAATTTGCTAAAAAGGATGCTGCAACTGCAAAGGATGGGCGAGTCACATCCGGCTGTGCTTAGGTCGCCCCAACGCACGATGTCGGATTGTCGGAAAGAACCTCGCAATGGCTCAACATGGACTTCATGAGGCAGTCGAAACTGTTGCTCATGACAGTTACAAAGGTACCGTTCTGCAGGGCAGCTTTTACACCGGGCTCAGCCAGGGTGTGACAGTCGGCTGTCAGATCGCTTCGGTCCTCATTCTGTCGCGCCTGCTGATGCCTGCCGACTTTGGCCGTATCGCGATGATTGGTCCGGTTGTCGCCTTCTTGTCGATGTTCAAGGAAATGGGTCTGCTGCAAGCCGTTATTCAGAAAAAGTCGCTGACATACGGTCAGCTCAATTCGCTGTTCTGGATCAATATGGGCGTGAGCGCTGTCCTGACGATTTTCCTGATCTTGATGGCACCGTTGATCGCACAATTCTACAATGAACCAGACCTGATCTGGCTGATCCGAGCGATGGCGCTTGGCATGATGCTGACCGCCATTGGGGCGCAGCATTTTGCGCTGCTGAACCGCCGAATGATGTTTGGGCGGATCGCGATAAACAGCGGAATGGTTGCGCTGGCCACCCTTGCAACATCGATCCTGTGGGCTCTTGGTTCGCCCTCACCCTGGGCTCTGGTCGCTGGTACTTTAGTGGGCGGGTTTGTCGGGTCTATGATGGTCTGGGTCTGGGTGGACTGGCGTCCCGCAAAACCCGGCCTTGCGCCGGGGACCGCCGACCTGTTGGGGTTTGGCGCCGGGATCACCGGCTTCAAGCTGGCGAATTTTCTGTCGCGCAATCTGGATAGTATTCTGATCGGTCGGGTCTGGGGCAGCGCGGCGCTTGGGTTTTATGACCGCGCCTACAAGCTGATACTGTTTCCGCTGAACCGGGTGGCTCAGCCTCTGTCGCAGGTCATGGTGCCTGTCCTTTCGCGTATGCAGGATGAGCCTGAGCGCTATGCCCGTGCATTTTTTCGTGTCTTTGGGTTGATGCAGCTCGCGATCCTGCCCGGCGTCGCCGCGATGACCGGTATGGCAGAGACGGCGGTTCCCTTTCTTTTAGGCGCGCAATGGGCCGACAGCGCGCCAATTTTTGCGGCTTTGGGAATCGCCGCCCTGGCTCAACCGCTCGCTAATCCAACGGGCTGGCTGTTTGTCAGTCAGGGGCGTACGACCGAGATGGCATTTTGGGGCCTCGCGTCAGCCGTGGTGACCTGCGGGTCCTTTCTGTGGGGTGTGCAATACGGTGTGAGGGAAGTTGCAGTGGCTTATGCCGCCGTCACGGTCCTGAAGCTGTTTCCGCTTTGGGCTCTTGTCAGCCGAAAAGGACCAATTGGTCGAGACAGCTTGGGCAAGCATATCTTGCCGGTTTTTTGCGCCGGGCTTGCCGCCTATGCAGTCGTTTGGGGCAGCCACCACGCGCTGCCCGATACTGCGTCGCTGAAACTGCTGATGGGGACTACGCTGAGCTATTTGGTTTTTGTGGTTGTTTTGACATTCAGCTCCTACGGGCGCGAGATTCTGGTCGAGGTGAAGCAGCTGCTCATCCAGGCGGCAAGAACCCTCCGTCGGCCCAGATCGGGAAAGCACGCCTGATGCGAATAGGAACTCCATATCTCGTCGAACAGCGTGCCACTCACCGTTGGATGGCGGGGGAACTGCGTTGACTTATCTAGAACAGATCGGAACCCGGATCAGCTGGCAGGTCGCGCCCGGTCGGATGATTGCGCGGTCTCATCCCAAACCTGATCCAAACCTTGATGACGTCTATATGAAACGCGGGCTGATTCTGATTCATATTCCCAAGAACGCGGGCACCTCGGTCGAGGACGTTATCTATGGCTATCACGTTCGTCACCGCACATGGCGCGAGGTTCAGGCGCTTTGTCCGCGCGCCTGGCAATCTCTTCCCAAGATCGCGATATTACGTGATCCGGTGGATCGGTTCCGGTCGGCATTCGATTATCTCAAATCTGGCGGACGGAACGAGCAAGACAGACGATTTGGCGCACGTATGATCGGGGATCGCTCAATTGACGCGTTCCTGAACCGGTTCTGCAATAACCCAGCGTTTCGGGCTACCTCCATGCGGTATTATCACTTCCGCCCCCAAAACGACTTCATCTCTGACGGTGATGTCGTCAAGGTAGATCATTTGATCCCGTTTCACAGGATAGCGCAGGGGCTGGAGAAATTTGCCGGTGTGGCCCCTAGTGCCCTTAAACATGCCAATAAAACAATCGGGCAGCGCTCGGAGCTGCCGCAATCGGCGGCCGATCATCTGCGCAGTATTTATGCGCAGGACGCCGCCCTGTTCACACAAACCTGCCAAATGTGGAAGGCGGTATCATGCCAAGAATCTTGCACATGAGTTTTCCTCAGACGTCATTGAGCCCGCTGTTTTCATACGAATTTGGAAGGTTTTGACGATGCGAATTCTGTTTGCCGGCGGGAATAGCTGGTTGCCCGAAGCCAGCGGCGGAACCCAGAACAGCACCGATCACCTGATCAGACAGAGTATAGCACAGGGCCACGATTGTGCAGTTTATTGCGGCTTTTCCGGGCGCGGGGTCTTTGGTTTTCGAATGCGCGTGCAACGTAAGATGACAGGCCGACCGTTCAGTATCGACCAAAGGCAAGGTTATGAGGTGATGCGTACGTGGGAGCCGACCGATCCGCATCGGATCGCCGCAGCTGCCCGGCATTTCCGGCCCGATGTCGTTGTGATCCAGACACGCCATTCGGCCCATCTGGGGCATGAGTTCGCAAAGATGGGCCTGCCCGTTGTGCTTTATCTACGAAATGTAGAATTCAATGAGAATGATGGCGATGTCAGCGCCATTCCGGGTGCTAGTTTCATCGCTAATTCTAACTTTACGGCCGGAGCATATCGCGACGCTTATGGTATCGACTGCACAGTTATCACCCCGACCATAAACTTTGAAGAATACAGCTGCGATTCGACAAAAGAGTTTGCGACACTGATCAACATCCACCCCAAAAAAGGATATGAGGTGGCTCGCGACATGGCGCGCGCATGTCCCGATATTCCTTTCTTGTTTGTCGAGGCCTGGACCTTGTGGGACGGGCTTTTCAAACAGATCATGGCTGAGATCGCCGAGTTACCGAATGTAACTTACATGAGCCGAACCTCGGATATGTCGAGGGTCTACGGCCGCACAAAGGTCCTGTTGGCCCCAAGCCAGTGGGAAGAAGCCTGGGGCCGCGTCGCGTCCGAGGCCCATTGTAGTGGTATCCCTGTTGTCGGCTCGGACAGTGGTGGGCTGGGTCAGGCTATTGGACCTGGCGGTATTGTCCTGCCCCATGATGCACCGACCGAAGACTGGGTCGCCGCGCTGCGCAAACTCTGGTTCGATGACATCGCTTATGCCGATCTGTCCGAAAAAGCGTTGGCCTACGCTCAACGGCCCGAGCTGAACTTCCATCGCCAGCATGACACTTTTATTTCGGTGCTCAAGCGCGCAGTGTCTGAGCAAGATGCCAGCGTTCCAGCCTGATATGCGGACTTCGATCACCCAAGGAAGCGGGCTATGAAGATCTGCTTTTGTGTCTCAAGCTTTCCGGTTCTGTCGCAAACCTTTGTGACCTCGCAGGTGCTTCACGCCGTGCGGCAAGGGCACGAGGTGATTGTCGCGCGCAAGACGGTCGGCACGGACGTTGCTCTTTCAGAGGAACAGGAAAGCTTGCTTGGCAATGTGAAGACAATCATCTGGCCACGCGAACAGCCACGTATCTTTAAGGTTCTACCCAGTTCATGGTCTCGTCGGATCGCCGCACAGCTGGACCGAGCTGCGTGGCGACGTCAGATCGATGCCGATGTTGTTGTTGCGCATTTCGGGTTTCGGGGGAGGGCGGTCGCTCGGGCACAACGTGGCTGGAAACATCGCCCCCCGCTTGTGACCGTTTTCCATGGTCGCGATGTCAGCGTTGAATACCGGCGTGATGCTTTGGCGGGCTATCGTGACCTTCTTGCCGAAGGAGATCTGCACGTCACCGTAAATGAGCAGTTTGCCCGGCAACTTGTGGAATGCGGCGCACCGTCAGATCATGTTGAAACCCGGCATCTCGGTATCCCGATCTCGGAATACGAATTTTCCTCTCCATCGTTCGGAACAACACTACGGTTTTTCAGCGTGTGTCGGCTGGTTGAGAAAAAGGGGCTAGAAACAGCGATCAGGGCGCTGACCCTGCTGCGTCAGAGGCACCCTGAACTGGATTGGCGTTATGACATAGGCGGGGATGGTCCCCTAATGGATCGACTGCGCGATCAGGTGGAGAACGCAAAGCTCGGGGATCGCATAGAATTTCTGGGATCGTTGCCGCACAAGGATGCGCTGTATCAGATAGCGGGTGCGGATGTTTTGTTTGTGCCAAGCCTGACGGCCAGGGATGGTGATCAGGAAGGCATCCCGGTCACATTGATGGAAGCAATGGCATTGGGTACACCGGTTTGCACCACGAACCATTCCGGCATTCCCGAGCTTGTGACCCACGGTGAGACCGGGATGCTGGCGGATGAGCGCGATGCAGAAGGGTTCTACAAAAACATCGTCCTTCTGGCTCAAAACCCCGATCTGGCCAAAGCCCTTGCCAAGGCAGCACGGAAAAAGGTGGAGAGCGAGTTCAACGAGGACCAGCAGAACATCCAGTTCCTGGATCGCTGTCAGGCCTTGCTGAAACAAGCGCCGACAATTGGACCCAGAAGCACCCGCACCCCCATCAAGCTGTCTTAACGCCTGAACGAATGGCCATTTTGGAGTCGATGACTTTGGAAACACCGGATTTCATTATCGGAGGGGCGCCGAAATGTGGAACGACCTCATTGCATCAGGTGCTGGATCAGCACCCTGGTGTTTGGATGGCGAAAAACGAATTGTACTTTTTTGATGCCGATGATCCGGTTGCGCATCGCGATTTCTTTCAGATGGACGGTGAGGATCTGGTCTGGCGTGATCCGAAGGCTCCGGCTTTGCGCGATTGGTATCACAGCCGTTTCTCAGAAGCCTCCGAAGGCTGTCTTATAGGCGAGGACACGACCACATATCTGATGTCTGATGTTGCTGCCTTTCGTATCGGGGCGGCAGACCCCGCGGTAAAGGTTATTTTCATGCTGCGCGATCCGGTTGAACGCGCGTTTTCCCAATATTGGCATTTGGTCCGCAGTGGGCGTACTTGCCTGTCATTCGAAAAAGCGTTGAGCGAAGAACCTTCGATCATACTGGGATCAACCTACGCACCCGCGTTGCGCCAGTTTTTTTCAGCTCTGGGAAAGGATCGCGTTCATGTGGTTCTGTTCGAGGAGTTCAAAACCAATCAGCAAGCGGCCATGGACGGCGTCGCTAACTTTCTCGGTATTCCAAATATATCACTCGATGAAGTTGAGACCTGGCACAACAGGACAAAGTACCCAGCCCGAACAAAAACATTGCTGCATCTGAATCGCGTGGGCAAGTTTCTGGTTCGGTACCGTTACGCCCGACACTTCGGTGACGACGGCAGGTTTTTGTTTCGAGTTGCGAATAAAGCGTACTGGCACTGGTTTCGCTTTGTGGCAAAACGGGTGCTGACTGAAGACAACCCACCATCTTCGATGCGCCCTAAAACGCGCGCGTATCTTTGCCATCATCTTTCAGATCGAAACGCCGGTCTCTCGGAACTTCTCGACGTGAATTTGGCCAATCATTGGCCGGGATTCTTTCAATGACTCGGATTGGATCAAGGGTAGGCAAAAGCCGACAATTGTTCTTCGATGATCGATTTCAATGGAGATGTTTACTGTTGTCCTAATCCTGCTTGCAAAGGCAAACTTAACCGGTGTGACAACACCACCCATCAATCCCTAGCGGCTTATGATCCGAAGTAGGTGCTAAAAATCTCTGTTGCGAATGGCATCTGTGGGTGGCTCCTCCATTGCAAGATTTCAGGTGCCGATCATGCTTGGGTAATTGCAAACTAATGTTCAGACATCGGCAAGCGGATGAAAACAAGCAACCTGAGCACCGCTTCCGACGTCTTCCAACTTGGGTACATGAGATCGGCAGCGATCGGTTGCGCAAGGGCACCGCGCAGCGAAGGCGCATCCGGGCGGCGGGTTAAGCGGGTTCGGGAGTTCTGTCCCTTTCGCCTCCGGCGCAGTCAATGCACGACCGACCACCGGCGCGCTGTCGGCGAGCAGTTTTGTGTAGGGATGCCGGGGGTTGGCGAATACGACCTTGGCCGGACCAAGTTCCACAACCGATCCGAAGTAAAGCACCGCGATCCGGTCGCTGACCGCTTCGACAACCGCAAGGTCATGGCTGATGAACAGGTAGGTCAGATCGAACTCTTTCTTCAGATCAGCGAGCAGGTTTAAAACCTGTGCCTGCACCGAAACATCAAGCGCGGAAACCGGTTCATCGAGGATAAGAATCCGAGCATTTGCAGCCAGGGCACGCGCGATCCCGATCCGCTGGGCCTGTCCGCCCGAGAACTCGTGTGGGTAGCGTTCGAGAAACTCCTCGCGCAGGTTCACGCTTGCGAAGATCTCCGCGATCCGCTTATCACGTTCGGGTTTTGCCATGCTGTGAAGCTGTCTGAGCGGCGCTTCCATGATCTGGCGGATCGTTTTTCGAGGGTTGAGCGAGGAAATCGGATCCTGGAACACGTATTGTATGCGTTTACCAAAATCCGCCGGGTCCGCATTGTCGAGTGCTGCGCCTTCTATCTGTATCGTACCCGTGGTCGGTGGCAGGAGGCCAACGAGCATCCGCGCCAGCGTAGACTTTCCGCAGCCGGACTCGCCCACAATGCCTAGGGTTTCGTTTTTTTTGACCGAAAGTGTAATGGGGTGCACCGCCTTCACGGAGCCGGACGCCGCACCAAAAAGGCTCCGCCCCATGGGGAAGTTTTTTGACAGGTTTTCGAGCGTCAGTGCATTGCTCATTCCGCGGCCTCCTTGCGCGGTGTTTCGGGAAACAGGCACCGAACGGCGCGCGTGCCGTCGCGTTCCAACGGTATGTCGCGATTGCGGCAGGCATCCTGTGCCTTGTTGCAGCGGTCAGCAAAGGCGCAGCCGGCAGGTAGGTTGTCGACCATAGGCGGCAGGCCCGGAATGGCTTCGAGCCGCCGTTTCCCTTCGCCGAGTTCGGGAACGCAAGCCATCAGACGCGCGGTGTAGGGGTGGCGGGGGTTGTCGAGAATATCGGTGGTTTGGCCCTCCTCGACGATGTGGCCCGCGTACATGACAGCGACATGGTCGCAAAGTTGCGCCACCACCCCAAAGTCATGTGTTATGAAAACGATCGCTAGGCCACGCGACTTTCTGAGGTCGTCGAGAAGAGCGAGGATTTGCGCCTGAACCGTCACATCGAGCGCGGTTGTCGGTTCGTCGGCGATGATAACATCGGGATCATTGGCCAGCGCCATGGCGATTCCGACACGCTGTCTCATGCCGCCGGACATTTCGTGCGGGTAATCGTTGATCCGCATCTCAGCGTTCGGGATACGCACCGCCTCGAGCAATTCAATTGCCTTCGCGCGGCCTTCCTCTTTGCCGATTTGTCGATGCGAACGGATCGCTTCTGCAAGCTGTTCTCCGACACGGTACAGCGGATGAAGCGTGGCGAGCGGGTCTTGGAAAATGTAGGCAACTTTGCGTCCGCGCATATCGCGGAGTTGCTTGTAGGGCGCGCCAACAAGGTCTTCGCCCTCATACCGGACTGCGCCGCCCGTAATAACGCCTGGCGGCGAAGCGACGAGGCCCATGATAGAAAGCGCGGTGACGGACTTGCCCGACCCGGACTCGCCTATGATACCGAGGCATTCACCCTTTTCGACATGCAGCGAGACGCCGCCGACGGCGCGATAGACGCGATCCTTGACATGGAACTGCGTTTGCAGCTCCTGAACTTCGAGCAATCCCTTACCTTCGGACGCAGGCGCAGGTGTATCGCGCTTTACCATCGTCGCTGCCATTGGCCGTGACAGCGCGCCGGATTTCAGGCGCGGGTCGAGCGCGTCACGGACGCCGTCACCAAGAAGGTTGATCGACATCACGATGATCAGGATCATGATCCCAGGCACAATCGACGTATGCGGGTTCGTAATCAGCGCCGAGCGCGCTTCGCCTAGCATGGAGCCAAGATCGGCCTGCGGTGGCTGCGACCCAAGGCCGAGGAATGACAGGCCCGCCGTCTCCAGGATCATCCAGCCAATGGTTGTCGACATCGCGATGATGACGACCGGAATAACGTTGGGAAGAACTTCGGTCAGAATGATCCGGGTATTCGACATACCCGATAGCCGCGCAGCGTCGACGAATTCCTTGTGCACGATGCCGACGGTGATGCCGCGAATGTTACGGGCAAAGAACGGCACGTTCACCGCAGCAACGGCAATCAGCGCGTTGAACAGTCCCGGTCCGAGGGCCGCGACGATGGCGAGCGCGAGGAGGATATAGGGAAACGCCATCAGCATATCGACGCCGCGCATGATGATATTGTCTGTTCGGCCGCCATAGAAACCTGCGGCAATTCCGATAGCTGCTCCGACGGTCGCGGCGATGATTGCCGCGGCGAACGCAACTGCAAGTGAAAGCTGCGTGCCCCAGAGCAGCCGTGACAGGAGATCGCGTCCGAGGTGGTCGGTACCCAGGATCGCGCCCTCCGAGAACGGCGGTTTAAAACGGTTGCCAGTGTCCGTTACATCCGGGTCGGCCAACGGCAGTAGCGGTGTCAATAGAACCAGCAGGATAACCAGCGACAGCACGATCCCACCCCCCAGAGCAAGCCGGTTCCGCGCGAGCAGTTTGAGAAACGCCATCATGTCTTGATCCTCGGATCAAGCAGGCTTTGCGCGACATCGACAGCGATGTTGAAAAGCACGTAGCAGGCTGCCACGAGGACCACCCCGCCCTGAACCAGCAGGATGTCGCGTTTGAGGATGGCATCGACCAGCATCCGACCTATTCCCGGCCACTGGAAAACGATTTCAATATATACGGCGCCCGACAGGACAAAACCCGCTTGAATGCCCAGCACCGGGATTATCGACACCATCGCGGCCTTGAGCGCATGACGCCAGATAACGCCGCCTTCGGCCACGCCTTTGGCACGCGCAGTGCGGATGAAGTCCTGCCGCAAGACCTCCAACATTGCTGACCGGGCCAGACGGGCAATAACGCCGGTGGCAACGACTGCAAGTGCGATGGCGGGAAGCGTCAGGTGCGAAAGGAGGGCTGCGAAATCTCGGTCACCATAGATTGGCCACATGCCCGACACCGGGAACCATCTGAGGTTCACGGCGAAGAACAGGATCATCATCATACCAAGGAAAAACGACGGGATAGAGATGCCCAAAAGCACCAAGAAGGTAATCCCCTTGTCGGCCCAGCCATACTGATTGGCCGCCGAAATGACGCCTGCGGCGACCCCGAAGATCGAGCAAAGCACAAATGCGGTTCCGGCGAGGACCAGCGTCGCGTTAAACCGCTCCATCACCTCATCGATGACCGGCCTGTTGAGCGCAAACGAGGTGCCAAAGTCGCCGGTCAGCATGTTGCCGAGCCAGATGAAATACTGTTGCACCAGAGGCTTATCCAGGCCGAGATCGCGGTTGAGCTTTTCGACGTTTTCGGGCGTGGCATAGCTTCCCAAGATGGCCGTCGCCGGATCACCCGGGATCAACGCCATGATGAGAAAGACGATGATCGTGATACCAAACAGAACTGGGATCGCTGAAAGCAGCCGTTTCAGAATGTAGCCCGTCATCACTCGCCCCGTGCGCTTGTCTGAGAAATGCGGAGAGGCAAGCCCGAAGACCCGCCCCCCTCAGGGAAGATCAGTTTTTCACAATGTCGTCGAGAAGAAGGAAGAACGACGGCTGAAGCGCGAAATCTTCGACTCGATCGTTTGTGACAGCATTCTGTTTCCAGTTCGCGACAAAGACCCAAGGCGCGTCTTCCTGAACGATGGTTTGCATCTCTTTGTAGAGTGCCGCGCGCTCGTCCTGATCGGTCGCAACGCGGGCCGCTTCAAGCAATTCGTCGACCTTCGGGTTGGAATAGTAGCCCGAGTTGAACCCGCCTTCGTCCGGCCAGGCCAATGTGCGGAGCGCCAGGAATGGTAGCGTATCCGGGTCGTTCGTCATCCAAGCCATCTGTGCCATGTCAGCTTTGCCTTCGAGGCCGGGGTTCACGTTCCCGAGGAAGGTATTCCACTCGTAGGTCTCGATCTTCACATCGAATCCCACAGCCTCTAAGTCGGCCTGCATCGCGGTGCCCATGGCCACCGGGTCCAGCATACCCGAACCGCCTTCGGTTACGTAGAAAGTCAGCTCTGCCCCTTCGACACCGGCTTCGGCGATAAGTTCGCGCGCCTTGTCGGGGTCATAGGGGTACGGCTCCAGATCGGGGTTGTAAGCCCATGCAAATGCAGGCGGTGTAGGACCGGCCGCAACATCAGCCGTACCTTCGAGCACGTCGTTCACGATAGCTTCTTTGTTGATCGCGTAATTCGCGGCCTGACGCACGCGGACGTCGGCAAATGGCCCTTCTTTCGCGTTCAGGATCAGGAACCAGACGTGCGGTCCGGCCTGTTCGTGAACGGTGTATTGATCCCCTTCGAACTGGCTCAGCGCAATCGGCGGAACCTCAACCATCAGGTCAATGCCGCCTGCCAGCATCTCTGCGGTCCGCGTATTGGCATCCGTGATCGGGCGGAAGACGACTGCTTGAAGCGAGGGTGCGCCGTCCCAATAATCGGGGTTGCCTTCGATCACCACCGCCTCGTTGGCGCGCCATTCGGCGAAGGTGAATGAACCTGTTCCCGAAGGATTGCGCCCAAAGTCGGCGCCGTGCTGTTCCACGGCAGCAGGCGAAACGATCAAACCCGTTGGGTAGGCGAGGTTCGACAGGAATGGCGCGTACGGAGCGTTCAGTTTGAATATCACCGTAAGGTCGTCGACCACCTCGACGTTTTTGACAGCAGAAAAGAAGAACGCCAGCGGGAACGGGCCGGTGTCGTGATACGGGTGGTTTTCGTCCAGCATACGGTCGAAGTTGAACTTAACCGCTTCAGCGTTGAATGGGCTGCCGTCATGAAAGGTCACGCTCTCGCGCAGGATGAAGGTGTATTCCGTACCGTCTTCGGAAATCGTCCAATCCTTCGCTAGCGCCGGTTCAACTTCCAGCGTGCCATCCTTGTAGCGGACAAGCCCGTCATAGACATTCATCAGTATCCGGAAATCGTTGACCGCGGTGACCGCCGCCGGATCAAGCGCCTTTGGTTCCGCGATCTGCCCGACAATAAGGACGCCGGGCGGCGTTTGAGCCGTGGCACCGCTGACCGCTCCGAGGGTCAGCGCTATCGCCGCACCCGAAGCCAGCAGTGTCCGCCGTGTGAAAGAAAAGAGCGACATTGGCTTTACCTCCGCTGTGATGTTCTTGGAGTATTTTTCATGATAAATTGCATCAGGCCAAATTTTCATGATAAATTCAAGCCCACCTGCAAGGAGGTGCCCAAGTGACGATCTCAATCCTCGCTTTTGACAAAGAAACAGGCAGTTACGGGGGCGCAGCGACCACGGGAAGCCTTTGTGTTGGGGGTTGGGTGCTGCGCGGAGACGCCGAATCAGGCCTCTCGGCATCGCAAGGGTCATTGCCGTCAACGATGTGGGGGACAGATACCCTTGTCGCTATGCGGGCCGGGAAAAGCGCCAGGGATGCCGTCTTGGGTGTCGTAAACGCAGATGCGGGACGGGCGCAGAGGCAACTTGCGGCTCTTGATCCGAAGGGTGAAGTCTTTGCATTCACAGGGCGAGACAGCATCCCTTCGGCAGGAAGCCGTTCCGGATCGAACGTCATTGTTGCCGGAAACCTTCTAAAGAACCAGGACGTGATCGACGCCTGTTTCGACGGTTTCCACGTCGCCAAAGGCTCTTTTGCCGAACGGCTTTTAGCCGCGCTAGAGGCCGCTTCGCGCGAAGGGGGTGACAGTCGGGGGGTGCTGTCCGCCGCTTTGCTGATCGTTAACCGCAGCGCGGCCCCGCTGACACTGCGTGTCGACAAGTCCGCCACACCGCTTTCTGACCTGCGCGCCCTTCATCAGGCCGCAACGTCCGGCCCATACGCGGACTGGGCTATGCTCGTCCCAACACTTGACGACCCTGAACGCGCCGAGCCTTACCTTGAAAAGGCGGACCAGCCGGTCTGATCCGCTATAAACTCAGCCAGTCGCGTGCCAACCTTCGAATTGCCGTAACGATCCAAACCGGGTGACCAGACGGCAATCGATGCCCGCCCAGGCGCGACAATTAGGATTCCACCACCTACGCCGCTTTTGCCCGGCAGACCGACGCGAAACGCGAATTCCCCCGAACCATCGTAGTGGCCGCACGTCATCATGAGCGCGCAAATCCGGCGCGCACGTTTATCTGAAATAAGCCCGGCGGCATCTGGGAACTGCGCCAGAACCGAACCCGCGCGGGCAAGTTGTACACAACTCATCTCGATCGCACACTGGTGACAGTAAGTGCCAAAGACCCGCTCGGGCGTATTTGTCAGATTTCCATGCGATTTCAGGTAGTGAGCGAGCGCGAGGTTCCGATGCCCTGAGGCCTTTTCCGACTCCGCAACACGCTTGTTGATGTGAATGTCGTCGTCCTGGGCCGCTGCGCGCACAAAACGAACAAGCTCGGCGAGGGCATCTTTAGGCTCTCGGCCACCAATCATGGCGTCCGTAGTGACAAGCGCTCCTGCGTTGATAAACGGGTTGCGCGGACGCCCCTCCTCTCGTTCCAGCAACACCACGCTGTCAAAAGCTGTGCCAGAGGGCTCACGCCCGACGCGCAACCAAAGATCATCGCCGACCCGGCCCAGAACCGAGGCCAGGGCAAAAACCTTCGAGACACTCTGGATAGAGAACGGCGTTTCGGCTTGCCCTGCTCGTACGACCATACCATCAGGCAGAGCCATCGCGACCCCAACCTGATCCGGCGGGATTGAGGCCAATTCGGGGATGTAGGTCGCAATCTGCCCCCAATCAGCCGTTTCGATTGCTTCTGCGACCCCATGCTCGGCAATCTGTTGCAAATTCGCGATCGTGGCGGACATCACTCGGCGATGAACCGCTTCATGACGACGGCCTCCTGATCCTCCATCAGGCGGCGGGCGAGTTTCATATGCTCCAGCACAATGTCCCTCGCACGGTCAGGGTCGTCCTCGCGCAACGCCTCGATCAGCGCAATCTGGTGGTCACGCCCTTCGCGCCAGAGCTTGTGGTTTGGTTTGGAATAAAGGCGCTTGTAGACCGTCAGCTGCGTCAGAATCTCTGCAAGAAATCCGATCATGAACCCCAGGATTGGGTTCTCGGCATATTCCGCCAGCTTGGCATGGAACAGAAGTGAGTCGACATGCTGAGCGCGCTCTTCTTCGGCTGATTCCGCAGGGGTAACATAGCGCATCGTAATTTCGCGAAGCTCTTGGAGCTGATGCGCTGACAACCGCCCGGCGAGTGAAGCGGCGTTCTCTGGTTCAAGTGCCACACGCACTTGATAGATGTCGTCGATCGAGACGTTCTTGAAATAGAAAAAATTGGCAAGCAGCGCGTGCGCGCGCTCTGTCGTCACTTCGCCGACAAAACTGCCGCCACCAGGGCCCGTCTTCGTGGCAACAAGACCTTGAGCCTGTAGCAGCCGCATGGCCTCGCGGATCGTCCCTTTGGACATCTGAAACCGCTCGATGAGTTCAGGCTCGCTGGGCAAGCGATCTCCAGGTTGAAGTCCCTGCTCGACCACCCACGACTTTATTTCATCGGCGACCTGAATGGGGCGCGATCTTTTCCGTTTCGTCTGTGTCTTCTGCGAAGCCAAGGCGCTCCTCACGTTTTTGGTAGCGTCACGGCGCGTTCGCCGTTAAACCATGGAATCAATTTATCATGATAAATTCAAGGAAAATATCATGGATGGTGACATCGCCGCCCAACGTCTTTCGGCCATTTCCAAACATAGCGCAACAGAGGAAGGCGTTACGCGCCTGCCCTGGACGCCCGAGCATAAGGCCGCACTGGAGGAGATAAAGAGTTGGATGGAGGATGCCGGGCTGTCCACCGAACTGGACGCCGCAGGTACACTCGTCGGGCGGTCACCAAATGAGACAGGCAAGCCGGTCATCCTAATGGGCTCGCATCAGGACAGTGTTCCAAACGGCGGTCAATTTGACGGGATCATGGGGATCGCGCTCGCCTGTCTTGCAGCAAAACGCTTCTATGGCCTATGGGACGCGCTTCCCGTCGGCATCGAAGTCCTTGCCTTTGCCGACGAAGAAGGCGTTCGGTTTCCGACTGCTCTGATCGGTCCGCGGGCGCTAGCCGGTACTCTGGACCCCACTGTATTCGAAATGACCGACCGTCAAGGCACCAAGATGGGTGACGCCATGCGCACCTTTGGAGCGAACCCGAAGGAGGCGTTGACGATTAAACGCTGTCCTAAGTCAATTGCGGGGTATCTCGAAGCGCATATCGAGCAAGGCCCGGTTCTAGAAAACGCAAACGTCCCAATCGGGGTTGTGACGGCCATATGCGGCATTTCCCGCTATAACATCATGGTCACTGGCGAAACCGGTCACGCGGGAACTGTCCCGACGGCGGACCGACGTGACGCGCTTGTCGGATCTGCCCACCTGATCAGCGAAATCAATGCACGAGCAACGGCACAGACAAATCTCAGGGCAACCGTCGGCACGCTGTCGATTAGCCCTGGTGCGGTGAATGCGGTGCCAGGCGTTGTCGAGTTCACACTCGAAGTGCGCGCCGACGAAGACGCGCGCCGCAAGCCTCCAGTTTTCGATCACCCGTACGTACGAACAGCGCGCTGTCCCCTGCGACAATCATCTCATGACGGCGCTATCCGACGCAGCAGAGGATGCGGGCCATGCTACCCTGCTTTTGATGTCAGGTGCCACCCACGATGCGTCTGCCATGGCCGATATCTGTCCGGTTGCAATGATCTTCGTCCCCTGCCGTGCGGGTGTAAGCCATCGTCCGGAAGAATACGTTGACGCGGCAAGTATGTGTAAAGCTATCGATGTTCTGGAACAGGCAATTAAACGGATCTCGAGCCGATACGACGCGTGACGCAACCACTGAGCTAAAACATCTCGAAGAGTTATGCGGCCCATTGCGGATGAGGTGGGTGGCTCCTGCTCCACCGGCATCGAATGTGCCAAAGTGCAGTTGTGATTGACTGCTAGGAAAGGAGCCACCCAATGACAGTAAAGACCGTCGGCCTGGATCTGGCCAAGGATGTTTTTTAAGTTCTCGGCATTTCAGAGAACGGCCGAGTGATTTTCAACAAAGCCATCAAGCGAGCGCAACTGCTCCGCTTCTTTGAGACGCTTCCGCCCTGTGTCGTCGGCATGGAGGCATGCGGTTCGTCCCATCACTGGGGCCGCCAGCTGCGCAAATTGGGGCACGACGTGAAGCTTATGCCGGCCGGATACGTCAAACCCTACGTGAAGCGCGGCAAGAACGACGCCGTTGATGCTGAGGCAATCTGTGAAGCGGTCCGTCGACCAACCATGCGATTTGTCGAGATCAAGACGGAAGAGCAGCAAGCCATTCTCTCAATCCACCGGACTCGAGATCTGGCCGTCCGGCAGCGTACCCAACTGGCTAACATGATCCGCAGCTTGCTGCGCGAGTTTGGGCACATTTTGCCCATTGGGATCGAAGCAGTGACGGCTTTTGCAATGCGTCACCATGATGGCGACCATCCAGAGATGCCGGAGATCGCCAACGGGATGCTTGGCATACAGTGCTATCAGTTCATTGGGCTGAACGCGCGCATTGACGGCTATTCGAAGATGATCGAACAACATGTCCTGCTGAATGCTGACGCACGCCGATTAACGCGCATGCCTGGCATCGGGCCGATCACGGCGTCAGCGATCATCGCAACGATCGGTGATGCAAAACAGTTCCGGACCGGACGCGATCTGGCGGCGTGGTTGGGACTGACCCCGCTCAACAAATCCAGCGGTGGCAAGGAACGTCTGTGCAAGATCACCAAGCAAGGTGATCGCTACATTCGCAAGCTGTTGGTCGTAGGCATGACATCGCGCGCTGTGATGGCGAAACGTTCGCCAGAGAAGGTCGATCTGTGGACAGCGAGAATTATCGCAGACAAACCATTCCGATTGGCAACAACCGCCATGGCCAACAAGGCCGCTCGAGCCATCTGGGCGATGCTCACGAAGAAACGGGAATACCGGCAGCCTGCGTTCTAACCGCGCCGACTACCCAGGAGATGCAAGACGTTGAAGTGATGATGCGGAATTAAGTCAACCAAGAGCAAGGATACTCCGGGAATGGCAGCGACCCTCAGAGGTCGATAAGCCGATTGGAACCTCGCTCGCGGAATTCATCAAGGCCAGTGGCGACAATGCCGCCACGCAAACAGGCCGGACAGACGAAGGTACTGACAAAATACCCGCAAATATCAACAAAAAACTCTTGCAATGCAGAAGCCACCCACAGAGGACATTCGCTCGACTTAGTCTTTGCTGCGGTGCGACATATCGGACCGGATTTTCGCTGCAGGCGCAAAGGCGCAGCCCGGCTCAGATACAAGGTTGGCTTGTGGCTAACAGTACCGACGCTTACTCTTGCACGGAGGCGTCGGGCTTAAACATCGTTTGAAAGATATTGCAGCTGAGTAAAATCACGGAAACGCGTCTACATCTTTTGTCAGATTGAGCCCCATTCTAGCCCGAACTTGCCTAAGTACTTTCTCAACCGATCTGCATCATTCTGTGTTTTGCGCTTGCCGCGCGAAACAGAAAACAGTGCACGCCCGGCTGCACTCAGGCTAGAGGAACGGTGACAGACCCGGATGACTTCGGCCAGTTGAACCAGGTCAAACGGATCAACATCAGACACAGCATCGCCCATCACATCTGCAACCAGCTTGAAATCATCATTGGACTGAGCCGATTTCCAATCAGTTTCAAGCGCTTCGATTTCGGTTGCGACCATCGCACGTGTAATTCGTCCACGCGGCGCAAGCGTACACAGCCGTCGGATCGAACCCGAGAAGTCTCGGAAGTTGCCTGGCCACCCAGTTGCCGGATCTTTGGCGAAGTCCAGATATTTCTCGCGGGCATCGGAGTGGAAACCGACATGAGTGCCCAAGTCCCGCTCGCAGCGATCCAGCTCGTGCAGCAGATTGGCCTCTATGTCTTCGGTGCGATTGCGCAGCGCAGGCAAGGTGAAACTCCACGTGTTCAACCGGGCCAGAAGATCCGGTCGAAACTGCCCGGACGCCGTCAAACTGCGCAGATCGCGGTTGGCACCGGCGATCAGGTGAAACCGGCTTGAGATTTCGTGGTCAGATCCCAACGGATAGAACCGCCCAGTGTCAATCGCGTGCAGGAGAACCGACTGCATATTGGGGTTCAACTCGTCTACATCATCTAGAAACAGAACACCGCCATCGGCTTCGCGTAGCAGCCCGCTGCGCTCAGTGCCCGCTGCGCCAAGGTAGGAACGGCGCTGGCCGAATAACATTGCCATGGCGTCAGGCCCGTTCAATGTCGCGCAGTTTACGTGGACCAAACGACCTTTGACGCGGCGTCGATCAAGTTTAAGGCCATGAATGCGTTCCGCTAGTTCGGTTTTGCCGGTTCCGGTTTCACCAAGCAGCAGGATCGGTTCGTCAGAATTGCTCGCGACCAGCTCAATTCGGTCGATCAGCGCGTTGTAGCGCGCGTTGCGCGTTTCGATCCCGCCCTTTAACTGATCGCTGTATTCGCGCGACAGTTGATCGAACCGCTGTTGCAGCGCGTTGTAGCGGCTGAGGTCCAGGTCAATGATGTCGAACTTGGGGGTTTTGTCCTCTGGTCCGGGCGGACCGGTCTGGATCAGCCGCGCAGGGATGTGCCTGCTTTCGGTCAGAAGGAACCAACAAATCTGGGCCACATGTGTGCCTGTGGTCAGGTGGACGTGGTATTGCTCGCGATCTTCGTCGAACCCATAGATGCGTGCAAAGTCGAACAGCTTGCCATACACCTCCTGAAAGTCCCAAGGGTCGGTCAGGTCCATTCGGTGCAACAGTACCTCGGTCTGGGGCGATAGCTCTTCGATTTCGCGTTTAACCTGATGGGCAAGGCGATTGAATTTGTGGTCGTGCAGCAGCTCAAGCCGGTCGACATTGAAATGGTCATGGATGGTCAGGCTGGGCGTCGGCTTCCAGCGCCGTTTCTTGCCCATATCCAGCTGTGTACCGAGGAATCCAATAACGACGTTTTTCATATCTTATCTATTTTTATATTTTCCGATCTTTTTGTATCGTACAGCTCGGCGCGAATTTCTTCAACGGGCGATAGAATTTAAATGAATCAATAGCTTAACTCAGTTGTAAGTTTTTCTCTGACCGCAAGCTGAACCATGGCAAAACATCCTCACAAAACAACGAGGACAAGACAATGGCGAACAAATCCGTGTTTGCATCGATCAAAGGCCGGCTGCTGCCAAAGGCAACTGCACAGAACGCCCACGGGGCGCTGGCCTACGCCTATTCCGATGCCCATGCTCTGGCACAAGTCGCCGTGACTGGCACCTTCGGGGGCATGTTCTATCAATCGCCGCAAGAGGAACTGGAATACGTTCTGGATGTGGCCGAAGCGGTCGAGCCGAAGTTTCTGGCGCAGGCTGCGATCTATGCCCGCCAGTCGGGATACATGAAGGATATGCCTGCGGTTCTGCTGGCCATTCTGGCCCGGCGTGACCCGGTTCTGTTCCGTGCGGCTTTCGCCCATGTGATCGATAACGGCAAGATGCTGCGCACCTTCGTGCAGGTTATCCGGTCGGGTCAGACGGGGCGGAAATCTCTGGGCTCTGCGCCAAAAGCCTTGGTGCAGGCCTGGTTGAACACCGCGTCTGACCGGGCGCTGCTGAACGCCAATATCGGGAATGACCCGTCTTTGGCAGACGTGATCAAGATGGTGCACCCGAAACCGGCCTCGGCCGAGCGGGAGGCGCTGTTTGCCTGGATCGTCGGGCGGCCGTGCAATCTGGCACGGCTGCCACGGGCCCTGCAGGACTGGATCGCGTTTCGCGAGACCGGCAAGGGCGCGATGCCAGATGTGCCGTTTCAGATGCTGACGCAGCTGGACCTGTCGGCCGAGCACTGGGCGCGGATCGCGCGCAAGGGCTCGTGGCAGATGGTGCGGCAGAACCTGAACACGTTCCACCGTCACGGGGTTTTCAACGTGACCCGGAACGTGGATCACGTGGCCGCCTTGCTGCGCGACCCGCAGGCCATCGCCAAGGCACGGGTGTTTCCGTACCAGCTGATGGTGGCGGCGCAGAACGTGTCCGGCGATATGCCGCGTCCGATCGTGGATGCGCTGCATGATGCGATGGAGATCGCGGTGCAGAATGTCCCGAAAGTTGCGGGGCAGGTGGTTGTGTGCCCGGACGTGTCCGGCTCGATGAACTGGTCGGTGACCGGGTACCGCGCGGGGGCAACCTCGGCCGTGCGTCACGTGGATGTGGCAGCGCTGGTGGCTGCGTCTTTCCAATGCGTGAACCGCGGGTGTCAGGTGTTGCCGTTCGACTTCGACGTGCGTGATGTCCGTCTGGAGCCGCGCGACACGATCCTGACCAATGCCGAGCGTCTGGCAGCGCTGGCCGGGGGTGGCACGAACTGTTCCGCACCGCTGGCCTGGCTGAACAAACGCGGCCGCGCACCGGATCTGGTGGTGTTCGTGTCCGACAACCAATCCTGGGAGGATGCCAGGGGCGGTGGGCAGGGCACAGCGATGTTGAAAGAATGGGAGGTGATCAAGCGTCGCAACCCAAAGGCCAAACTGGTCTGTATTGACATCGCCCCATACGGAACCACACAGGCGCAGACACGTGAAGACGTGTTGAATGTCGGCGGGTTCTCGGATGCGGTCTTTGACCAGATCGCGGCGTTCGCCTCTGGTCGGACCGGCCCGGATCATTGGGTCGGCGAGATCGAGAAGATCGAACTTTGAAAACGGGTCAGGCGGAATGCCTGTGGGACTACAGCTTTGAACTCTGTCAGATGTCTCACAAACATCTTGTCCGCCTGACCCAAACAGACAATTCCCGGCGAATGCTGGTGGAACTACAGGATAGAGCGCTGGTCAGCAGGCCGGAGGTCGCGGGTTCGACTCTCGCCGCGTTATGCGCGTAGCTCAGTGATGATGTTTCACCCTGGTCGTGATTTGCTTGCAAACACGACCGACTTGTCGTCGGGACCCGAATAACGTCAGGCAGAATGCCGGTGGGACTACATCGCTGTAACCGATCCGCGCCCGTCAAAGGGCGCTGTCTCACCACCCCTTGTCTGCCTGACCCGAATTGAAAGGAGCATGTCTCGGCGAATGCCGGTGGAACTACAGATTGTTAATCTCCGTGTCGCGGGTTCAAATCCCGCTCGTCCGAGCCCCTTAGGGAGGGACGGTAGCTCAGTCAGGTAGAGCAGGCGTTTCACCATGGTCGTGCTTTGCACGCAAACACGACCGCCTTGTCGTCGAGACCCGAAACGAAAGGAATACCCCGGCGAATGCCGAAGGAACTACATGGCATACCAGGGACAGGTCGAGCGGGTTCAACTCCCCTCCGTGCCGGCTCCCAGACGGCAAACGCATCTGCCCATTCAGATGCGGGGCGGGCCTCCCAACTGTTTCTTCACCCCTTGTCGCCGGGGCTCCTGGTTAAATGAACAGAGTATGATGATGACAGACACTCAAAAAACGCTCCATTTGGCTGGTAAGGCTGTTGAAATGTGTTTGAACGGCCGCCCAAGTTTGGCACTCCGCCGCTTCAATGCGCACAGAGTTCGGCTTTCCCCGTGGGACGTCGCCCGGATTGATCCGCAATTGCGCCGAGTACATCGAGACGCTGAATTCCAAGGGAGTCGGAAGCCCGGTGTGGTTGCCCGAATCTTGCGCTTGAAACCGCCATTTTTCGAGCAGGAAATTGCAAGAAGTCCACAGACCGCATGGCTATTTGTGCATAGTCACAATGGACGATATCGACAGTCCGCTGTTCAATCGATGATCATCGGAGATGAGGATACCGCAGCGCAAACGGCACTATTGCTGCGTTGCAACGATTGGGTTCCACAAGTGCGCGAAGCAGCGTTTGATCGGTTACGCACCCGTGCGCCCCAATTGTCTCAAACGGCTCTGGCCAGCTTGGCGGTATTTGCTGTTGCGAGAGTCGGAATATGGCAACGCGGAGGTGCCGAAGCTCTGAATACTCTAAGGGAATGTCCTCTTTGGCTTTCCGCTTTGGAAGAAGCTTTGGCAAAACAAACAAATGGCCCTTTGGTGCATGTGCTCAAAAGACAGATCCTTGAAAGCACGTTGGATCATGCCCTGAATCGACTGGCAAGATCCGCGAGGTCGCCGTTTGTCAGATCAGCCGCTATCGAATGCGTTGTGAATGAACAGGTGCGTTGGAAAAGTGGATACGCAAAGCAATGGGTCAACAAGCCTCTGGGTATCAGCAGGCGCGTTCCGATCTTTGAAGAACGGGTTCTGGATATTGATCCGGTAAATTGCGCGGCTGTTGTGCGTTCTGGTGCGCGTGACACCTCTGCGATGGTTCGTAAGAAGGTAGCTGACAAATTCATCAAGGATGGAGGCAAGGAATTCTCTGATGAGGTCAAGCTATTGAGTGAAGATTCTGCGGCATCAGTTCGAAGTCGCATGGAGTTTTTCCATCGCAAGTATCCGAGCAATACGAAGAAAGACAAAGAAAATGACTGAAGAAGCCGAAAACTACCCCGTAACCGGGGACCATCTGAAAGACTGGGGCCATCGCCCCGGCAAGCAGTTCCCGGCTCTGCTGGCGCGCGCGAATGAGATGCGGGCCGAGGGGTTTGGGCTGGTGCGCATCCGGCAGGAGCTGGAGGGCGAGATCTCTCCGATCCCGCCAACGATTGATCCGCGCGCGCCCGCAGAGGTGGCATTTCACGAGAACATCGACGCGGCGCATCCGGATGAGGAAGACAACGTTTCGAAAGTACGCGAGACGATGACGGCGCTGATGCGGACGCCGACGATTGAGGCTGGGGCGATCATGCCCGATGCCTGTCCGGCCGGGCCGGTTGGCACCATCCCGGTGGGTGGGGTGGCCGCCGCGCGGAATGCGATTCATCCGGGGATGCACTCGGCGGACATCTGTTGCTCGGTCATGATCACCGATCTGGGGGATGCGGACCCAAAGCAGGTACTGGATGCGGCGCAATCTGTGACGCATTTTGGGCCGGGCGGGCGACCGCAGGGCAAGCGGTTCACGACCTCATTGAAGCTGTTGGATGCGTTCCGGGAAAACCCGTTTCTGGACAACCCCAAGTCGCTGCGCATGGCGCAGGAACATATGGGCACTCAGGGTGACGGGAACCATTTCCTGTTTGTCGGACGTTCACGCAAAACCGGTCGGACGGCGATTGTGACCCACCATGGCTCGCGTGGGCCGGGCGCGGTGCTGTACAAAAACGGAATGGCTGTGGCTGAAAAGTTCCGCAAACAGCTTTCACCGAAAACACCCAAGCAAAACGCCTGGATCCCGGCGGATACGGAGGAAGGGCGCGACTATTGGGAAGCGCTGCAATTGATCCGCAAATGGACCAAAGCCAACCACAATGCGATCCACCAGGCGACGGTTGAGGCTGCGCGCGTGAGTGATGTGGGTGAGCGGTTCTGGAATGAGCACAACTTCGTCTTCAAGCGTAGTGATCTGTTCTACCACGGCAAAGGCGCGACCCCGGCGTGGGGAGATTATGCGGCGGATGCAACGGGTCTGACGCTGATCCCCCTGAATATGTCCGAACCGGTTCTGGTGGTGCATGGTAAAGACAGGGGTCACGGTCTGGGCTTCAGCCCGCATGGGGCAGGGCGGAACTTTTCACGTTCCGAGCATAAGCGCCGGATGGGATCGGTTACGCCCGATGAGATGCTGAAGGCAGAGACCGAAGGTCTGGATATCCGGTTCTATGCTGGTGGAGTCGACGCATCCGAGCTGCCATCCAGCTATAAAAGCGCGGATCGCGTTGTGGCGCAGATCAAGTCGTATGATCTGGCAGATATCGAAGACTACATCGATCCTTACGGCTGCATCATGGCTGGTGTTGTCCCGCCATTCTGGAAGAACAAAAAGAAAGGTCGCCGGTAACAGCTGGCGACCTTGGCAACTTCCAACTCAACATCCTAATGATGGAAGTTTGATGAATACATGGAATTTGCCAAAAGGACTGAGCGCAGGGGGGAGATCGGCCCTTTCCGGACCTTTGATCTACCTTCAAGATGCTGCGGTCGCAGCCTGCTCACCGGACATTCGCCGTGAGAGCGAAGTCTGATGGAGGTCAAACTCACAGTCTGCGGACAAAGCGAGCTTTCGCTGCATTTGCTCCAATGTCCGGTTTGGTTTCATCGGCCAGGCTGGGATCGCAAATCCTGCAGAAAGTTTGACGCAGTATCCATGCCAGTTTTGATGGTGGAAATGTCGGATGCCGAAAACGCTTTTGCCATCTGTCCGACCACCTTTGTTTGCACTGCTAGCGCCTCCTGCGCGAGACCCTGGCCCTTCGGGGTCAACGATAAACACCACGCGCGTTGGTCTTTTGGAGAAGGGTTCCGCGCGATAAGATCATCGCGCTCAAACCTCGAAATCAACATGCTAATTCCGCTTTTGGCGGAATAGCACCTTTGCGATAGCTGTCTTTGTGTCATCCCGTCAAACCGCAAAAGGTTCATAAGAACTTCATGCTCCAGCAGTGACAGACCCAGCGGAGAGAGGTGGTGCAACAACGTGGCGCTGCATTCATTGTAGGCCCGTACCACCGACAGCCATGCCTCCGTCGCATCTTCCAGTGTGGGCGTGTTGTTCGTTGTTTTGGTGGTGCGGTCGATCATGACACCCTTCTAACCTCATTCTTGTAAAGTTCAAAGTTGATCTATAATGTTCAAGATTGAACCAATTGGGGTGTCGCTATGAATTTGTATCTTAGGCTTTTCTGGACACTATTGCGGGCGTGGTGGCTGCCCAAACTCACCATCACGGAGCCGTTCGAACGCACCTTTCGCGTCCTTCCAAACGACATCGACATCAACTTGCACATGAACAATGGTCGTTATCTGACAGTTGCTGACCTGATGATCGTTGAATATTTCGCACGCACAGGATTCTTGAGGACCCTGCTGAAGAACAAATGGAAACCAGTGTTGGGCGGCTCGATCATCACATATCGGCGGCAACTCAAACTCGGACAGCAATACAAAGTAAGCTACCGCTGGACCGGCAGTGACACTCATTGGAACTACCTGTCCTTTCAATTTACATCGCTGGACGGACGGTTATGCGCTAGTGGCTACTGTAAAGGTGCGGCGGTCTCTCGCGATGGGCTTGTGAATAACGCAGATGCGTTCCAAGCGCTTGGCATCCCGATCCCTGATCATCCCTTGCCTGGCGCGGTTTTGCACTGGAAGGAAAGTGAGGTGAAGCTGCTCGCCTGTACTTCGGGTGACCAGACCTAGCGGTCATTGGTGCGCACCGCAGCATCCAGTACTTTGGGCTCTTTCCCGACCTATGACTCAGCGCGGCATCGGCACGTTTTTGAGCGCTCTGCTAGGTAAGGACGGCCCAGAGCCGACATCCGACACTACCCTTTAATGCTGCAGTCGCAGCCCACATTGCTGACTTTCGCTGCGGGAGCCAAATTTAGCGAGTGGTGGATTGGAACTGGGCGGACAAAGCTGACTTTGGCTGCCGCCCGACAAAAGTCCAAGTTGTTGGCATTGCTCAGCGGTCCAAAAAGTCGGAGACTAAACGTATGAATAAGTCGGGTCTTTCGGCATGTAGAGCGTGAGCGCAGCCTGGCACAACTGCTAGTGATGTATTGGGAATTGTTTCCCAAAGTATTTGAATTTGGCTCCACGTATAGGTCCGATCTCGATCGCCCCAAAGCACAAGTGTTTCCTGCCGAATCCGGCTAAGGTTCTGTTCCCCTGACCAAGCATGCATCGCGTCAAGGCCGGCCTCCAGGGCCGGCAGCTTGGCTTGAGCGGCAATCGCGGCGCAGTGTTCATATCCGGTTGCAGCTTCGCGATCTAAAAACCAAGTTGCTGCGATCCGACGCGCGGTGGCTACCGGGCCGTCTTCTACAGCGCGCTTTTTACTTTGTTCAATGGTTTCGAACCGCCCCGGCAAAACACCAATGGCGCCAGTTGCGTAAAGCACAAAACGGTCAATCCTTTCTTCGTCGAGCAAGTTAATTTCCTGAGTGATCATGCCGCCCATGGAATGACCAAGCAGATGGTATTTCTCCACCCCAAGGCTGCGGAGGTGCCGGACGACCCAATCCGCATAACCGCCAATACTGTCGATTGGCGGCAGATGGGCATTTGCTCCGAACCCGGGCAGGTCGACTGCAATCACATCAACATGCTGCTGCAGTGTATCGCGACACCCATCCCATTGTGCGCTGCCCCCCATGAAACCATGAACAAGGACAAGGGGGGTCACTTTCGCTGACCTTGAACGATCCGATCAAGGATCATCGCGCAAAAGAGAATGGCAAAGCCTGCGAGGATACCCTGGCCTACATTGGCGTATTGCAGCGCCTCGAGAACGTCTTCTCCCAGCCCTTTCGCACCAATAAGCGAGGCCACGACGACCATGGCCAGGGAAAGCATGATTGTCTGGTTGATACCGGCGCGAATGGAGGGGCTGGCAAGCGGCAGATCGACCTTGGTGAGAAGGTACCACTTGTTGGCGCCAAAACTGATCGCGGCTTCACGCACGCTTTCAGGCACACCACGCAGGCCCAAAACGGTAAGGCGTACCACGGGTGTCCCACCGAAGATCATAGTGACAATGACTGCCGCTGGCTTACCAACCCCGAAAAAGGCAATCACAGGCACCATGAAGACAAAAGCAGGCATGGTCTGCATGAAATCCATGATCGGTTGGATGACCGCGTAGAAGCGCGGTCGACGCGCAGAGAACATGCCCAAAGGAATGCCAATCACGATGGAAAGCAACGCCGCAGTGCCGAGAAGCGCCAACGTCGTCATAGCTTTTTCCCAGAAGCCGAGAAGGCCCATATAGGCCAGAAAGGCACCAGACCATATAGCCATGCGCAAGCCAGCGGTAAGCCAGGTCAACAGAACGATCAGCGCGGCCACCACGATCCAGGGGGTCTGAACCAACGCAACCTCCATGGCATCCAGCAACCAGCGAATAGCTGCGGTGAGCCCGTCAAAGAACGCCACACTGTTGGCGACGCACCAGGCGATAAATGCCTCTACACTGTCAATACTAGCCAGGCGAATTGAGTTATCTGTCGGGAATTCGCTAAGAAATGAAAAACGGCCCGGGAAGCTGTAGTGGATCATTGCGGTCGCGACTAACAGGATCATGAAACCCGCGCTAAAGACTATCTGGCTGACCGGCATGCCAGAGCGAATGGTGCGATCTGAGAGCCAGTCGGAAAACCGGGCCTCCAGTGCCCAATTGGCGGCCACAGCCTGTATGAGCTTGGCCACAAGCAAGATGGCAACACCGGTAAGGGCAATCGACGGGCCTTGCGCGGCGAGCAATTCTGCCTCGGCGCGGAAGCCTTCAATATTGGCCTCCAGCCCTTCGATCTGGCGTTGAATGGCCGCGGCTCGATCCGAGCCGCTCTCTTGGGCGGCCGCAAGCTGCTGGTAGCGCAAATCGAGCGTACCTTCGATCGAGGTCACACGGGCCAGCGCGTCTGCTCCCAAATCTCCGAATAAGCCCCGCGCGATCTGCACAAATCCGATTGCTTCGACGACAAGAAAGGCCAATGCCCATGACCAAAGTCCACGTGCGCCGAACCAGATCGGACCGAAGAGCCCGGCCATTGCGTTGAAAGTTGCCGTAAAGCGCGCGGACGCCCCGATCTTGTCGAAATTGCGGATGTAGTAATCGGGGCTGGTGCGCACAAAGGTGCGGATATTCTCGCGGCGTTCCTCGGCATAGGCCTGCGCGGCTTCGCTTTCTGTGTCTTCAAGGGGGTTCACACCAAGATCTTCGCTCATGACATTTCCGTCCCTTCAATCACGGTGCGCAACAGATCTGCGCGAGTGATAACACCTCTGTCTTGGCCGCCTTCGGACACCAGAACCGGCCGTTCGTCGTCGATGGCTCGCGTAATCAAAGCGGAAAGTGTCTCATTGTGGTCCACCCGATCAATGTCAGCAGGCAGTGGGCCGTGCGTAGCGAGATAGCTGTCCAAGGGCTGCATCGCCGCATGAGCATGCACCACCTTCAGCCGCGATATCCCAGCCACGAAATCAGCGACGTAGTCATCAGCGGGATGCATGACAATGTCCTCAGCCGAGCCGATCTGCACCATCTTGCCGTCACGCATGATCGCAATCCGGTCCCCGATGCGGACAGCCTCATCAAGGTCATGGGTGATGAAGATCGTTGTTTTCTTGAGGATTTTCGACAACCGGATGAACTCATCCTGTAACTGCCGTCGGATCAGGGGATCAAGTGCGGAGAATGGCTCATCCATCAACAGAACATCAGGATTGGCCGCGAGCGCACGGGCAAGCCCCACACGCTGCTGCATGCCGCCAGAGAGTTCGTGCGCGAATTTCGACCCCCAGGCCCCCAATTCGACAATGTCGAGAATGGCGGCCGCCTGCCGCATACGCTCGTTTTTGGCGACCTGGCGGATCTCCAGCGGCATTGCCACGTTGTCGAGGACCGAACGGTGGGGCATCAACGCAAAATTCTGGAACACCATCCCGATTTTCCGGTTGCGGAAAGCCTGAAGTTCCTTTGTGCCGAGTGCCATGACGTCCGTGCCCTCGATCTCGATCTTGCCCGCCGTCGGTTCGAGCAGGCGATTGAAATGGCGCACGAGTGTGGATTTGCCGCTCCCTGATAGGCCCATGATACAGAAGATCTCACCGCGATTGACGTTGAGGCTGACATCGGCCACGCCAACCACCGCGTTGAATTCAGCAAGGACTTCAGCCTTGGTCAGCCCCCGCGCACGAATGGCTTCCAGAGCGGCCTCAGGTTTTGCCCCGAAGATTTTCCAGATGTTGGAAATTTC
This sequence comes from Ruegeria sp. H3, assembly GCF_056533095.1. Lineage (NCBI taxonomy): Bacteria > Pseudomonadati > Pseudomonadota > Alphaproteobacteria > Rhodobacterales > Roseobacteraceae > Ruegeria > Ruegeria sp. H3. The sequence continues at coordinate 59,715 of NZ_JBQFOD010000014.1, forward strand.
GATTACAGTCTCGTCGCTCATCCGCCCACCCGTGCGTGCCTTTAAGTGGGGCAGCACCGCTAGGTGCTGCCCGTTGTTTTTTGGTCTGTTTCAGAGACCCAGCATCGCATCTACGCGCTCGGAATTGGCGTTAACCCATTCGGCCGCAACTTCCTCAGCATCGCGCCCATTGGCGCTGATCTCAAACGCAAGCGAGCTCACGTCATCGGCTGTCAGAGAGAAGTTCGCGAAGAATTCCGCAATCGCCGGCGAGCGATCCCCAAGCGAGTTGGACCAGGCGATCTGAACTTCCTTCAGAGCGTCCTTACTGGCTACCATCGACTTGTTGTACCAGTCAGGGTCGTCGGAGGGCTGCACCATCACGTATTTTTCAGGGTCATAAGTCGGTTCGGTCAGCATCACCACGTCAAACATGTACCAGACGGCATGCGGCTCATAGCAGTAGAAGGCATATCCTTCTTTTTTGGCGATACTGTCCTTGATGCGCGCGGTCTTCACAGCTTCTTCGGCGCGAATTGGATCAATGAAGTCCAACAGGCCGTAGTCGCGCACCTTCACCTCGTTCACATTAGCCGAGGCCCAGCCAGGTGCACCGATCCACATCTCACCCTTACCATTGCCATCGCTATCCATCGCAGCCGCCACATCGGGGCGTCCAAGATCCGCGATGTCGGTGATGTTCATCTCTGCTGCAAAGTCTTTGGAGACGCAGAAACCCTGATTGCCCTGATAGGGGTTCGATGACAACGTTACGGTGCCAGCACCATCAACATATTGCTTTGTGAAGGCCTCCTGATTAGGCAGCCATACATCAGGGTGCACATCGATATCACCCTTACCCTGATCCATCGCTTGAAAGATTGTGGCGTTGTTACCGGGCACGTACTCCACCGTGCCGCCAATGCGGGTGGTCACGATTTCACCCAAGACATGGGCAATAGCCTGCGCTCCGGTCCAAGTAGGAACACCGATCTTAACCTCTTCAGCGGCAAGTGGTGCGCCGAGAGCTGAAACCAAAGCCGCGCTAATCAAGTATTTTTTTAGTTTCATTTGATATCTCCTTGTTGGTTTGTTGTTTATTTTCAGGCCACGTAGCCAGGAAGTTCGAAAGTTTCGGGATAGCCAAACAGGGCCGCGCTTCCGCCGGTATGCAGAAAGACGACATTGTCCATGCCGTCGAAATAGCCTTTGCGGGTTTGGTCGATGAGCCCATCCAACCCTTTACCCGAATAGACCGGGTCGAACAAAAGTCCTTCGGTGCGGGCCAACAGCTTGAGCGCGTCAATCATCCCTTTGGTCGGAAGACCATATCCTGCACCGACGTAGTCGCAGTTTGCACGTACATTTTCTCGCGCAATGGACGTACCTGTCTCCATGTATTCAACAGTGCGCACAGCCAGATCATGGACCATGCCTTCCTGTTTGTCTTGTGGGGCACGCACGCCGATGCCCAAAAGGTGAATGTCACTTTCAAGTGCTGCCAGACCGGCGACCAATCCGGCTTGGGTGCCGGAGCTGCCGGTCGCATGGACCAGCGCGTCGATTTTCAAGCCGGCATTGGCGGCCTGTTCGCATAACTCGCGCGCGCAGTTCACATAGCCCAATGCCCCGATCGGGTTGGATCCACCGCCCGGAATGATGTAGGGGTTTTTGCCTTCTGCCTGCATCCGCGCGGCGCAGGCTTCCATCTCGGCCTTCATGTCCGCACCACCGGGACGCTTGGAGACGCTGGCGCCATGCAAACGATCCAACAGGACGTTTCCATTCAGAATATAGTTCGGGTCATTGGAACCCGTGCGATCCTCAAGCAGGATGTGACACGCAAGGCCAAGTTTTGCGGCCGCCGCTGCTGTTTGACGCGCGTGATTGGATTGCGTCGCCCCTTGCGTGATGATGGTATCTGCGCCTTTCTGGACTGCGTCAGCCATCAGAAATTCCAGCTTACGGGTCTTGTTCCCACCCGACGAGAGGCCGGTGCAATCATCCCGTTTGATCCACAAACGCGGACCACCCAAAACCTCACTCAGGCGATCCATCGGTTCTAAAGGCGTAGGAAGATGACCAAGCGATACCCGGGGAAATTTCGCCAGCGTCAGCGATAGCTCCTTGCACAAACTCAAAACCATCTCCGGCGCGACCATCGCGTCACCGCCGGTTATCTGAATTGTCTCAGCCACCACACTCTCCCTGCTTTTGCCTACAGCCAAACACTTTCAAAAGAAAAAGAATAAAAACAGTGCATATTTCGCAGGCTGCCCATACATTTTCTTTGGGTGCGATGGAGGTGCGGATGAATATGTTGTGGTTTGACGATGTTCTGGCCCTTCTGGAGGAGCGGAATATGACGCGGGCTGCAGCCCGCAGAAACATCACGCAACCCGCGTTCTCAAGGCGTATTCGCAGTTTTGAGGAGTGGCTGGGGATTGAAGTTCTCGATCGCAAATCGAACCGGGTCGAGATCAGTCCAGCACTGGCCTCTAACGAGGCCGAAATCCGCTCTTTGATCGCTAGATTAAATGACCTGCGCACAAAAATTGCTCAACATGGTCCAACCGTTTCGATTATAACGATCGCCGCAACACATGCATCGGTCGTCTCCACCTTCCCTGATATGGCACTGCGTGCACATGCCAAGTTCAAGGGGCTCAGGTTTCGTCTCAGAACGGCCAATCTGAACGATTGTGTCACTCTGTTCCTGCGCGGCGATACCAACATGCTGCTATGCTATGAGGCGCAAACCGTCGCCCCAATGCCGTTCGGCTCGGGCATTTGTCGCGGTACATGGGGGCACGACTACCTCATTCCGGTCATCGGTGGCGGATTGAGGTACGCAGTGCGCGGAAACGGTGACGTGCCTTTGGATACGCCTGCCATCGTCTATCCCGAAAACAGCTATTTCGGCGAAGCACTGAACAAGAGCAAACTCCCGTTCGGAACCGCCGATTTTAGCAAAAACCCCGTTTGCCAGACGGCCTTTTCAAGTGGGGTAAAGGAAATGATCCTGAACGGTCTCGGTGTTGGTTGGCTTCCATTCAGCATGGTGCACAAGGAAATTGAAAGCGGCGAGCTAATCTCCCTACGCAACCAATTGGGTCAGGAAAAGCTTGACGTGGTGGTATATGTCCACCAACAGACCGAGATAGCGAAAACTTTGCTTGATTTCTGGACTAGGAATTTGTTTTCAAAGTCTTGAGCCGATAAAAGTGCCAATCAGCGCCAAAGACCATAGCCATCTGACGGCAACAAGTTTTGATTGCCGAAGGCTGTACAAAATTGCAGCGTTTCTCGCGGCATCCTATCTCCCAGTCGTCCGGATATCTTAGATATTCAATGACCGCTTTGGGCAGAAAGCAGACATGGCGTACCTGCTGAGCATTCGGCTTCAAGGGTCCTGAGAGCGGCTGTTAGGGATGCATCTTTGATCACCGAGAAAAGGTTCAGAAGAAAAGCGCAAGTCCAATCATTGAGACAACCAAGAAAAGTAGGGTCATGATTCCGCCCGAGCGAACAAAATCTACCACCCGGTAGCCTGCTGGGCCCATGATCAACGCGTTCACCTGGTGTGTCGGGATCAAAAATGAATTGGACGTTGAAATTGCTACGGTGAGAGCAAACACAGCCGGGTTACCACCCGCCGATATGGCGATGGAAACTGCTAGCGGCACCAGCAGGACAGTAGCGCCGACATTGGACATGACCAGCGTGAAAGCAGTTGCCAGAACGGCTATTCCTGCTTGCAACGACCATATCGGCCAACCCTTTAGGAGCGCCAACACGTGGGCTGCAATCCAATCCGCAGTACCGGTGTTCTGAACTGCCTGGCCCAACGGGATCAGCGAAGCGAGCAGAAAAACTGTACTCCAACTAATCGACTCGTAGGCTTCGTCTATCGAGAGCACCCGGCTCAACACCATCCCAATAGCGCCAATCAATAGGCATAATGACAAGCGCAGATCGGAAAACAGGATTAAGCTCAACGCTATCAGGAAGAAGGCGAGGGCCCATCCAACCTTGTGTGGCCGTAGCTCGTCCTGGGGAAAGTCCGAAGTTACGACGACAAAATCCCTGTCTGACTTCAGTAGTGTTAGACGGTCCCACTGCACGTGCACCACACACGTATCGCCAGCTTGCAAAGGAACTTGCCCGATATGCGTGGCCGAATGATCTTCGGTTTCTACATGGCTCAGTGTTTCTTCGCCGCGCTGAATGGCCAACAGAGACAAACCATGTGTCTGACGGAGACGCAAATCAATCGGAGTCTGGCCGATCACCGAAGAACTGGGCGGAATAACGACCTCTGCAACCCCCGATTGGGTCGCGGCGAAATCATCTGCAAAGACATCTAGTTGGGGTAGGATCTCTAAGCCGTAGGGTTCAGCGAACTGATACTCAACCACACGGCGCAGGCCAAGCACTGCAAGCCGTGCTGGGGCTTCGATCTTGGTATCAGCCATCGGTGCGATGACTTTGTGGCCGCGATAGGATGTGCCAAGAATGTACATGTTATGGGCGACCATTAGATCCGCAAGCGTTTGCCCGATGATTATAGAGCCTTCAGGAACACGTATCTCGAACATATCGGCCCGAAGCCCATAGGTATTTTCGACATATGTTTGCATGGACCGAGCTGAGCTTGCGTCTTCTCCACGCTCCCGCTGCGCTGGGAGGACCCAACGACCAAAGAGCACAAAGTAAAGCACCCCTGTCAGCACCAGCATCACACCGATAGGCGTGACTGAAAACAACCCAAATGTCTCCATTTGTTGGTCAGCTGGAAGGGATGAGTTTGCCGAAACAATCAGGTCATTCAGCAGGATGAGGGGCGACGACCCAACTAATGTGATGGTACCACCCAGTATCGCGCAAAACCCCATGGGCATTAGCAACCTACTCATCGGGATTTCCGTACGTGCAGAGATGCGGCTAACAACAGGCAAAAAAAGCGCGGCAGCTCCGACGTTTTGCATGAAAGAGCTGATGATACCAACCGTTGTCGATACTATGGGGATTATCCGAGCCTCTGTCGTGCCACCATTCTTAAGGATCAAGGCCGCGACCTTTGACATAAGTCCAGTCTTATCAAGCCCTGCCCCAATTACCATAACTGCGATGATGGACATCACAGCGTTCGAGGAGAAACCTTCAAAGAGTCTGGATACATCGGCAAGATTTCCTAACCCCGGTAGATAGCTCAGTGCACCAAGCAAAACCATTACAAGAATTGCTGCAACATCGATCCGTATAATCTCGGTCACAAAAAGTAAGACCGTAAAAGACAATAGACTCAGTACGGCTACCATTTCGTACGTCAGTGTTGGCAATTCCATATCGTACTCCCAATCAAACGTTACCTGACTACCAACAAATACGAAGGACCAATTCTGCGCGACAGATAAGGCCAAAACCCAAAAAGCCGATGCTCACCGCACGTTTATGGAATGACGAGGCGCTCATGCTTGTCCACCTTGTCGCCCTGGGCGCAATCACTGCCGGAATGGCAAGGGTCTGATGAGCGCAAACAGCCATTCGGGTGTTGCGCAGCATATGGGATGTGTGGGCTCACAGCAAACCTCGGAGGCGGTGCAGCAATCGCGTGATATGTTACCTCGTCAACGTCGGGTTGTCGGTGTGGAGGGCATGGCGGATCGGAGGATCAGTCATGGAAACACCAAACTTACCGGCCATTCGCGCGCTTCGTCCAGCCTGGAACAAAGGACGTATCGTTGGCCAGAAACGGCCGCTGAAGCCAAAGCATGTCTGGGCGATCCGTGTTCGACTTGAATTGGCAGAAAATCATTGCGACCTCGCACTTTTCAACATGGCGATCGACAGCAAGCTGAGAGGTTGCGGCCTGGTGACGATGAAGGTCGTCGACGTTATGGCATCTGGCCAGATCAAAGAACGGGCTTCCGTGTTGCAAAGCAAAAAGCACAAACCGGTGCGTTTTGAAATGTCCGAAGGCACAAGAACCTCGGTAGAGAAGTGGATGGAGGATGAACTCATGGTCGGCTCTGAGTACCTTTGGCCGGGTCGCTTCCATGAGCGTCTTCATATCTCGACACGCCAATATGCACGGATCGTCCGAGATTGGGTCACATCGATCGGTCTGGAAGCGAGCGCATATGGCACGCATTCAATGAGGCGAACAAAGGTGACCCAGATCTACAAAAAAACCGGCAACTTGCGGGCGGTTCAGCTACTGCTCGGTCACACAAAAATGGACAGCACGGTCCGATATCTGGGCGTCGAACTTGAGGACGCGCTAGCAATCGCCGAGGCCATTGAAAAATCTAGTAAATTCGGGCCGTCTTCGAGGGCGGCCCTTAGCAGCCGTTAACTACAGTTTGGACTTTGCATTATAGCATCTCATAAGCGGTCATAGATGTACCGCGCGATTTTTTTAGTAATATCACCTCACCAAAGGTATCAAGTTGAAATCGAGCCGATAATTCGCAAAACGGATCAGGCTTATCCTGCAACTGATCAATACACGTCACCCTTCTTTTTCATCGCAGACCCGAAGCTAGTGCAGAAAGCGAAGGGTCATCTGGATTGATCAAAAGCGCGCGGTCTAGTACCTGCCTTGCAGCACTTAAATCGCTTGTCGCGGCAGCGAGACGTACCTGCATCACCCACGCATCGACACGTTGTGGATCGAGATGAGTTACTTCTTCAAAAGCCATTTGTGCGGCAGCTAAGTTGCGCATCGACAAGGCCATCCCACCCAGAACCAAGTGAGTTTCTGGAAAATCTGCGCGGTTGAGCAACGAGCTTCTCCATTCGGTCATGGCCTGTTGCAATCGCTCTTGTTCCTGGCGAGACATTTGCAATCCATTCGCTGACAGCATTGCCCGCGCTGCTGCAATCCTGACTTTCCGGAACGGATCCTCCAACAAAGGCAAAATTTTTGAAAGCTCGTTTTCGTTGGCATCAGTTAGCAAGCCCACCGCAATGGCGCGAACCATAGGATCGGAATCATCCAACTGTCCAAGAGCCAAATCTCTCACATCCTCCGCCATGTCCTGCTGTAACAACCACAAGGCTGTTGCACGAACAATCGCAGGCTGGGCGGTGTCGCGTGCTAACTGGGTAAGATCATTGCTAGCCGCACCCGAACTGGTGCGCGCCTTAGCGAACACCTGCGCGAAATGTACATCACGATTTACGCTTTGCGGATACCAAGCCTCTACAGTCTTTGCGGCCCATTCGGAGGTTTGATCCGTATGGCAATCGGTGCAAGTATCCGGAGCCCCTGTCTCTACCGTAAGATCTGGTCGTGGGATGCGAAATCCGTGATCCCGGCGCCCATCAACGCCCATGTAAATCTGCTCTGGCATATGGCAGCTTTTGCACTCTGCACTTTCCGAACCCATAGGATGAAAGTGGTGGGCCGGATCGTCATAGAGCGCGCGTGTTAGGCCAGGAAACTCTTCGCGCCCTGCTGGCGAATGACACTGGGTGCATACATCATTTCCTTCGGCGATGAGCGTTGCAGAGTGTGCGTTATGACAATTGGTGCAGCTGACGCCGCTGGCATACATTTTAGACTGCAGAAAAGAACCGTAGACATAGACTTCGTCCAATATTTGGCCGTCCGAATGATAAAGACCAGGTCGCAGTAGCGCGAGGTTGTAGTTGTCGTGATACGATGATCCAGGCAGCGGATTACCGTCTCCAAACGCCTCACGACGAGAATGGCACGTGGCGCATTGCTGGATCGTCGCCTCCGCGCCCGCGTTGAAATCCATAGTCAGTCCGAGCGTGTTCAATTGCCCGTTGCTATTGGTAAGTTCGCTTCCTTTGGCCCAGTCGAGATGAGCTGAGCCGGGACCATGGCAGGCTTCGCAACCAACACCGATTTCAGCGTGGGTTGATGCGTAAGTACGCGTGTTCGGATCATAGTTCTTCTCAAACCCGGTAGCATGACATTCGGCGCATCGAGCGTTCCAGTTTTTGTAAGGCCCGGTCCAATGCAATCCGTCATCCGGCGGCAGGTCCTGATCGGGATAGAGGTGATACCAGCGTTCGTTTTCCACGTCCCAGACCACGTCGAAGCTTTGCAGCCGGCCTGGCTCAGTTTCGAACAGGTATTGCTGAAGCGGAGCGATGCCCACGACGGAATGCACCGGGTACTCAGTTGTGAGACCGTCTTTTTCGGTGACGGTGGCGCGATACTGCACTCCGTCGGTACTGAAACGGACGTTCATGCCATCATGGCTGAAGGAGGTGCCATCGAAATCTGCAATCACCGTATTCGGCTCCGGAGCGCTCCATGCCAGCGCGTGATGCGAACCGCTCCACGCAGCGGCGGCTTCGGTATGGCACTTGGTGCATTGCGAAGAGCCTACATATTCAAGCTCTTGAGCGGATGATCCGGTGGGAAGCCCCAGAACGGTTGTTCCAGCAATGGCAACCCATCTGATCAGGGGCGCTGATAAACGAATGGCTATCTTTATATCCTTCCCGCTACTGTTTCACACCGGTGTAGATGCGCGACCAATCGCTGGCCATATCGACGATGAGCCAGCCCAGATCAGGACCGCTTTCCAGCCCATCGCACAGCCGACCAATATGGCTGTCGCAAGCATAGGCCACTTCGCGTTCACCATCCGTATGATGCACGATCAGGCCCAGCCGAAGTCCGTCGCCCGCGGTGGTCCATTCAATCATCGCATAGTCGCCGTCCGAGTTTCCACCAGCAATGATCGGTCGTTTCCCGATGATCCGGTCGATATTGATTGGCTTACCTTCTTTATCGTCAACAAAACCGATTGCCGGTTGTTTGATGATGGTAGGAACACCGTCGATCACCTCATAGGTGGTTTCGGTATAGGTGCCGATGACCTGTTCGGTCGGGATGCCATAGGCGGCCTCGGCAAAGACCCGCATGAAATGAATCCCACCACCAGAGACGATATATGTCTTGAACCCTTCGTCACGCAGATAACGCAACAACTCCACCATCGGCTGGTAAGTCATCTGGTCGTAACGCAGACCCGTAACCGGGTGAGTTGCGGTGGCAACCCAGTCGCTCACACTTGCCTGAAAATCGTCTACACTCAGACCACTATGGGTCGCCTCTAGAACTTCGATCACGGCTTTTTCGCCACCCTCAGCCAGAGCCTTGTAATCACCTGCAGCAGCAGCCTTGAGCGCATCAGACTTGACCACTTCAGGGTCATCCTGCGCCATTTTCTGAAACGCTTCGACCGCATAGATCAGTTGGAAATATACCGGCTGCTCACCCCATAGCGTGCCGTCATTGTCAAAGACCGCAATACGGTCGGTCGGCGTAACATAACCATCGGAATTGGGGTCGGTGACGCTTTCAACAAACGAGATGATCCGCGCCTTGCTGTCTGTTTCATTCCAGGATGGCAAAGGGTCTGCAAATACAACCGAAGTGATGGAAAACAGCGAAAGGAATAGAAAATACCTGAGCATGAATTGGCACCTTAGCAGGGTCAAAGAAGACAGGCCGCCACGATTGTGGCGGCCCGGATCGGTTCAATATTCAGGATCAATCGCCCACAGGGGCGGTCATCTTTTCCATCACCTGTTCCAGATTGAAGCTGGCGGCTTTCTGGCGTGGTGGGAATTCCTGGAATGTCGCCAGGAAATTGCCCACATATTGCTGTGCTGGGACAAGGAAATAGGCCCTATTAAGCAACCAGTCATAATAGGTGTTCGAAGTCCGGTAGGCGCGCTCATAGGGGTCACGGCGCAGATTGATGATCAGGGGGATGCGCAGCTCGGTCCATGGTTCCATCCAGGCGCGCAGAGTGCCCCATGCTTTCTGCTCAAGGAAAATGAGCTTCCAGTCGTCGTACCGCAGCGCCGTTAGATCACCGTCATCCGAGAAGTAGAAAATCTCTTTGCGCGGTCCCTCTTCCACCTCGCCCTTGAAATAGGGCAGGAAGTTATAACCATCCAGATGCACCTTGTATTCACGTCCGATGGCTTGAACACCGCCCTGAATCAGCTCCTCCTTGATATTGTCACGACCCGCAGCGGCCAGATAAGTCGGCAGCCAGTCCATATGGTGCATAATTTCGTTCGAGACTGAGCCAGGCTCAATCAAACCAGGCCAGCGCACCATCGAGGGCACCCGCCAGCCACCTTCCCAGTTGGTGTTCTTTTCACCCCAGAACGGAGTCATCGCGGCATCCGGCCAAGTGTTCATATGCGGGCCATTGTCGGTTGAATAGTGAACGATGGTATTGTCGGCGATACCCAACTCATCCAGCAGGTCCAGCAGTTGACCAACATGCATGTCATGTTCCAGCATCCCGTCGGTATATTCGTCGTTGCCCGGGTTACGCCGGTCATCAGCCACATGAGTGCGGAAGTGCATCCGCGTACCATTCCACCAGACATAGAATGGTTGCCCCTGCTCATGCGAGCGCTTGATGAAGTCGATAGCCGCGGCAACAGTTTCGTCATCGACTGTTTCCATGCGTTTCTTGGTTAGCGGGCCCGTATCCTCGATCGTGCCATCGGCCTTGGACTTGATCACGCCACGCGGGCCATAGGCTTCGCGGAAAGTGCGGCCATCAGCCAGTACCTGATCGCCGGGATAGTCTTCGTTTTCGGGCTCTTCTTCGGCGTTCAGATGGTAAAGATTGCCAAAAAACTCATCGAAACCATGGTTGGACGGCAGATGCTCATCCTTGTCGCCCAGGTGATTTTTGCCGAACTGACCAGTAACATAGCCTTCGGCTTTGAGCAGCCCCGCGATTGTCGGGTCTTCCTCTTGCATCCCGAGATCGGCGCCCGGCAGGCCCACCTTGGACAAACCGGTCCGAAACACCGACTGCCCCATGATGTATGAAGACCGTCCAGCCGTGCAGGATTGCTCGCCGTAATAGTCGGTAAAGATCATGCCATCATCGGCGATTCGGTCGATATTCGGCGTGTGATACCCCATTAGACCCATCGTGTAGGCCGAGATGTTGGACTGGCCAACATCGTCACCCCAGATGACAAGAATATTGGGCTTTTGCTCTTGCGCAGTGGCGGAAACGGCAAGAAAAATCGCGCAGGTGAAAGTTGTCAATGGCCGGATGATGCGCCGGGGCTCAAAGGCTGCAAACATGTTTTCAAACCTTTTTATGAGTAGTAGGGAACCCTTACAGCTTACACGTAAATTTGAATCTTTGTGTTAAAAAATTGATTTATGGAATTGCTCAAATTAGTCTGAACCGCGTTCGGGGTTCAACTCCTGCCATATTCTGGATGGTTGGAAAGCCGATTTAATTCAATGTTTTAAATAGAGGAGTGTGTTTTTCGAATGCTCTCAAAGATTGAGTGGAAGTGCGTCTCCTTCAGCTTCGAGTGTAAAATTGGTTCAGGGTAATGACGGAGTATTCCCATGTCCGCACATGATCAGATCCTCGACCTCAAAGCCAGGATGGGTCGGTCTATCATCGGTCAGACCGAGGTGGTCGAGCGCTTGCTGATCGGCTTGCTGGCCAACGGCAACTTGCTTATCGAAGGGTTACCCGGATTGGCCAAGACACGCGCCGTCAAAGCGATGGCCAAAAATCTGGACGCGCAGTTCAGCCGCATCCAATTTACGCCTGATTTACTGCCATCGGATGTCACCGGTACCGAGGTATACGTCCAGGCCAGCAGCACGTCCGAATTCCGGTTCGAGCCGGGGCCGATCTTTGCAAATATCGTGCTGGCCGATGAAATCAATCGCTCGCCCGCCAAGGTGCAGGCCGCCCTGCTGGAGGCGATGGAGGAACGCCAGGTCACGGTGTCGGGAACGACACATACGATGGAACCCCTTTTTATCGTCATGGCTACGCAGAACCCTATCGAACAGGAAGGCACCTATCCCTTACCCGAAGCACAAATGGACCGGTTCCTAATGCACGTGAATATCACCTACCCCCCGGTTGAGGACGAGGTTGAGGTCATCCGACTGGTCCGGGGCGAGGAACAGTCAACCAATCAGCCCAAAAAACCCAGCGCGTCCAAGCCTTCCGCCATTCGGCAGCAGGCCATCTTTGATGCGCGCGCGGAAATCTCCGGCATTCACGTCGCGGATGCGATGGAGCGTTACTTTGCCGATCTGGTGTACGCTACTCGCACCCCCGCAACCCTGAGCAGAGAACTGGCCAGTTGGATCGAGGTCGGTGCCAGCCCGCGCGCCTCGATCGCTCTGGACAAATGCAGCCGCGCGCACGCTTGGCTGGCCGGGCGAGACTATGTCGATCCGCTCGATGTCAGAGCCATTGCCCATGACGTATTCCGCCATCGCATCACATTGAGCTATGAGGCGCAGGGCGCTGGTCTGTCGCAGGATAATGTGACCGACGAGATCATCAAACTGGTTGCCCTACCATGATGACAGGCCTTCGGCCGAGGATGTTATGCCAATGAAGCAAACGGCAACGATTACAGAGCTTGGGCATGATCCCCGTATTCATGTCGACCTGCACCAGTTAGTCGCGCTCAGACGACGTGCCTCGCGACTGACCTTTCTGCCTCGGCAACCTGCGAATTCCGTTCTGAACGGTCGCCACGCCTCGAAACTGCGCGGCCGGGGGCTGAATTTCGAAGAACTGCGCGCCTATCTGCCCGGAGATGATATCCGTACTCTGGACTGGAAAGTAACAGCACGCACGGGCACGCCCCATGTCCGGGTCTATACCGAAGAACGCGACCGCCCAACGCTGCTGCTGGTAGACCAACGCATATCGATGTTTTTTGGTAGCCAAGTCTACATGAAATCCGTCATCGCTGCCGAGGCCGCCGCCATTGCTGCGCATCTTTTGTTGGCGCAAGGCGATCGGGTCGGCGGGTTGGTCTTCTCGGACGACACTGTAGCCGAACACCGGCCCGTGCGCTCGGCCCTGTCCGTGCGACAGATGCTAGCCTCGATCGCTGACGCCAACAGTCGGTTATCGGCCAGAAGTCGGGTCGTTCGGCCCAACGTATTCAACCGAATGTTGCGCTCCGCGCTCCGGATTGCCAAGACAAATTATCTGATACTGATCTTCTCCGATTTCGACGGTGTTGACGCCGCGTCCGAGCCTTTGATCCGCAACCTCGCCCGGCACAATGACGTGATGCTGTTCAACATCGCCGACCCGATGGCTGCGCATATTCCTGCAAATACACGCCTCGCTATATCGGACGGTACCTTGCAGGCAGAGATCGACACTTCTACTGCCGAGACTCACAAACAAATAGAAGTCTTTGCACAGGACCGACTGGCGCATATCCGCGGCTGGGCGCAGAAATACCAACTGCCCTTCCTGCCGTTGTCGACGCAATCCCCTGCGCTGGATCAAATCTCTCGTTTGTTGGGGGCGTCATGAACCCGGATCTGCACGGCCTCAACCTTGTCGAGTTGATCGACCTCTTGGAGCCCGCGCCGCAACCTTCACCAATCTCGATGATGCCTCAAACTGTTGGGTGGGCCTGGCTTGGGATGGCACTTGCGCTGTTGGCCGGATGGTTGATCCGGCAGGCCATCAAACACCGCCAAGCCAACGCCTATCGCCGTGCAGCCTTGGGCGCGCTGGCCAAAGCAGAGGATGATCCGGCTTGCATCGCCGATATCCTACGCCGCACTGCATTGAGCGGATTTCCACGCGGCGAGGTTGCAGGAATGACTGGCAAAGACTGGCTATACTTTCTCGACCAGACCATGGACAACGACCGGTTTTCGAATGGCCCTGGACGCATCGTTGCGCAAGCTCCCTACCGCCCGGTCCCGGCTTCTCCAGAGCTGACCCGCTTGGCGCACGACTGGATCGTGACGCACAAGCAGCCGAAGCAAGAGGTCTGAAGTGATCAACTTATTGTATCCATGGCTCTTGATCCTTTTGCCGCTACCTTGGCTGGTTTGGCGGTTTCTCCCGCCACACCGTGAAGAGGCCACGGCGATCCGAATCCCCTTTTTCCGGCAGTTGACAGAAGCAGCGGGTGCTACACCAGAGCAAGGTGCAACAGTGCTGCATCGGAGCAGAGTTCAGATCATCACTGCACTACTGGTCTGGACAATGATCGTGATCGGTCTGGCACAACCTCAACGGTTGGGCGATCCCATAGTGATTAAAAAATCGGCGCGAGACGTTGTGCTGGCCCTCGATATCTCGGGTTCCATGGATCAACGGGATTTAATCGGCGCAAACGGGCAAAGGATGCAAAGGCTGGATGCTGTACGCGATGTGCTCAAAACCTTCATCGCAGAGCGCGATGGCGACCGTATGGCTCTGATTGTCTTTGGCACACGCGCTTTCGTACAGGCTCCCTTCACCGAAGATCTGCAAAGCCTTGACGGATTCCTCGATCAGACTCAGGTGGGTATGGCCGGGCCAAACACCGCCATCGGAGATGCAATCGGTCTGGCAATCCGAATGTTCGACAGCAGCGATGTCGATGAGCGTCTGATCGTCCTGCTCAGCGATGGTGCGGACACCAACAGCCGGGTCTCGCCAGTTAATGCGGCGGAGATTGCCGCTGACAAAGGCGTGGTCATCCAAACCATCGGCGTGGGCGACCCCGAAGGGACAGGCGAAGATCGGGTCGATTTGACAGCATTGGAAAATGTCGCGACCCGCACCGGAGGCGCCTTCTTCTATGCCGATGACAGCTCAGCTTTGTCGCAAATCTATGAGCAGATCGACGCCATGGCACCTCGGATCGTCGAAGAAACCAGTTATCGGCCGACCTATTCGCTCGTTTGGGTGGCCAGCCTGCTCGCCGCCTTGCTGGGGATAGCAACGCTTGTTGCTCTGCTCGCTTCACGGACTTGGAGGCGGGCATGACCAGTTTTTTTGATGCTTTCCACTTCCTTCGTCCCCTCTGGTTGTTGCTTTTACCTGCGATTGTGCTGCTTTGGTACATTACAAGGCGACAACCCGGACAGCACAGACATGACACCCGGCATATCGCCCCGCATCTGGCAAAGGCTCTGCAGGTCGGTTCAAACGCCCAGCGGCGTATTGAACCAATTGACAGCGTCATGCTTTGTTTGAGTCTACTGGTACTCTCCGCAGCTGGTCCGTCATGGAACCGCACCCCCAACCCGCTAGTCGCGGAAACCGCACCTCTTGTGGTGGCGCTGGAGGTAACGTCTTCGATGGAGGATACCGATCTGGAACCCACTCGGCTAGACCGAGCGAGGTTCAAGATTTTGGATCTGATCGCTGCGCGGGCTGGCGCGCGTACTGCGCTTGTGGCCTATGCAGGCACCGCGCATCGGGTCGCACCGCTAACCGAAGACCCAGATATACTGCGCCCGCTATTGCAAGGGCTGGACCCCAAGGTGATGCCGGTTGAAGGGGATGATGCCGCTGCCGCATTGGATTTAGCGCGCGAAATACTGAAGGCTGCAGAAACGCCCGGTGCGATCCTCTTTGTGCTGGATGACCTTGATCCGGCAACGGTTGCAGCGTTCATGAATAACGACCCTGAACAGCCGCCTGTGTCGATGTTGGTTGCCGTGCCTTCCGGGCAAATCCCCGCCCAGATCACCGGGCTCGCAGACGTTTCGGCTGTTGGATTAACTGCCGATGACCGGGATATCGCAGAGATCGAACGGCAGTTAACCTCGGTGCAACAAGCGGCACAGCTGAACGATGAGCGTTTGGAATGGGACGATCGCGGCTGGGTGCTGCTATGGCCTGCTGCACTCATTGCTTTGCTGTGGTTCCGCCGCGGTTGGACCATGCGCTGGAGCACTGCACTTGCCGTTGTCTTCACACTTCAAATGCCGGGTAGTGCAAATGCCGATGGATGGAAGGATTGGTTTCTGACACCTGATCAACAAGGGCAGATTGCCTTTCGAAACAAGGAGTTCGCACAAGCCGCCGACCTGTTCACCGACCCGAAGTGGAAAGGTCACGCATTGCTACGCGCCGGTCGCTACGAGGAAGCAGCCGAGTTATTCAGCGGGTTGTACAGTGCCGAGGCAGCCTTCTCCGAAGGTCTGGCACGGATCGGCAACCGCGAATACCGCGCAGGTGCGCAGGCCTTTGAAGCCGCTTTGGACCGCCAGCCAGATTTTCCTGCTGCTGCCAAAAACGCCGAAATCGCTTGGGCCATTGTCGAACAGGTCGAAACCACTCGTGAGCAATCCGACACTGGCGAGGAAAGTGGCATCGGGGCAGATGACATGACATTCGACAACGAAGCTCAGCGTGGAGTTACCACGCAGGTCGATGCACCTAGGGACAAGGCAAGGGCGCTGTCTCCCGACCAATGGATCGACAGCATCGACACCGATATGGGGGATTTCCTGCGCAGTCGGTTCCTCTACGACAATAGCGAGAAGGGCACATGATCCGTACTCTGATCGCGATATATTTCCTGTGCATTGGTGCCAGCATCGCCATCGCGAAAGACCCGCGCGTTACGGCCGAGTTGGAAAACGACAGGACAATCGTCGGTCAGCCGCTGCTGCTACGTATTTCAATCCTTGTGCCAACATGGATGCCCGAACCGCCGACCTTTCCGGCTGTCGAAATTCCGTCACTTCTGGTCCGTCAGCCCGAGCGTTCCTCGGGGCCGATCAGCGAAAATATCGATGGTGAAACCTGGTCGGGGGTGCGCCGCAGCTATCGCCTCTACCCGCTCGCAGGTGGCAGCTATACCCTACCGCCGGAAGACGTAGTCGTTACCTATGCCAACCCGGACACAAATGAACCGGTGACTTTCTCTGGCTCGCTTCCAGAACTGACGTTCACTGCCACCATCCCCGAAGGGGCATCTGGGCTGGATCCACTGATCATCGCCAGCGGGTTCGAACTCCAGCAACAGATTGATGGAGATCCCAGTATGGCTGTTGGAGGGGCTCTGACTAGGACCATTACAGCAAAGATCACTGGCACCTCGCCCATCATGATCCCTCGCCTATCTCCTGCACCCGAAGGGGACAGCCTACGCGCCTATCCAAAAGATCCCCAAATCGACGAGAAAGAAGACCGGGGTCTGCTGCGAGGGACGCGCACGGAAACAACCTCGTATGTCGCTCAGTACGAAGGGGCCGCCGTATTGCCGGAAGTGACACTTGATTGGTTCAACATCGAGACCGAACAGCTGGAAACTGCGATCTTACCGACACTTGACGTGTCTATTCTCGGCGCAGCTTCTGACAATGCGCAAGACGGAAATGCATGGCAATTGCACAAAGTGTTTTGGCTTATGTTGGGATCGGTCGCATTCGTTGCCGTAGCGATCCGGACTTTTTCAGCGCAAATGGTATCGCTTCTGGCAACAATGAGAGCGCGCGCTATCCAAACCGAATGGTACGCCGCGCATATGTGTCTCAATGCCATCTCGCGACGTGATTTGACGGCTCTGACGACTTCTTTTGCCGCATGGACGAAATACTATCCCGGTACTTCTGAACAAAGTTTCTCGGTCGTTCTCGAGGGCATGGCCTCAATTGGCAAGGCACGGTTCGGAGCAAAGACTCAGGAAGCGACCATGCACTGGCGCACGCTACATTCTGGTTTCTCAACCACACGCCGCCGTATGCGAGGTAAAACTAATCGCGCCCGCCGGAGCCCCCAACTGCACCAATTGAATCCGACATGGTCTGGTAGTTAGACCCGCGTTTCAGCTGCAGAGGTCTTCACCAAGACGGACTAACGCGACGGGATCTAAACCAACCGGAACCAAAAAGGCGTTTGGATCACTGCCTTCTTGAACTACATCGTGTTGCGCATTTAACTCCAGTTTCTACCCCTGTTGTGGCTGTGGGCAAGTGAACGTAGTAGTTTTGGTCGGACTGAGAGAAATGGTAGACCTGCGCGAAGGCCAATGTGCCGGGGATATCGTCGGCGCAATTAGCGCGGCGTTGCGCGGTTAATGCCGCGCCAAAATAGGGTGTATCCGTGCCGGCTAGCTCCACCTCGGACAATAACTGCCCAAGCAATTACAACTCGCCCTGGCCCAGAAACCGTTCGCATCTGATTTATCTAGCTTCGTGTTCTTTACTACCATTTCTCGGTGCTCGCCGCTTCGGATCCGAGTAGTAAGCGCGCTTAGCCGCCTACCTTCCATCCAGATATTGTGCATCTGCTTAAACTCGATCCCATCCACGTTGAATGTCCGCTACACATTGGAGCGTTTTTCCATCTCGCACCCGCAGCGAACTTCCGCTTCCCGCCCATTTTCCCGAAAACTGACTGGACTTTTGTTTGCCAGGAAGCGGTACTGAGGGTGCGATGAGCCGCCCGGGATCCCCGGGCTCCACTCAGTACAGGGCGCAGGGTTGGCCTGCGTTCTAAGAGTGGAGGAAACAATGACAGCTTCATCTGATACCGAAATCCATAAATCGCCTGCCAAATCCGCGCGGAACAAATTGACGCGTCAGCAACAGCTCCAGAAGCTGCTGTCCCGCAAGGCCGGTGCCACGATTGCGCAGATGCAGAACACCTTTGGCTGGCAACCACATTCAGCACGCACAGCGATTTCGATGATGCGCAAGGCGGGACATACTGTTGAGCGATCAGCATCTGACAAAGGTGCGGTCTACCGGATCGTGAAGCCTGTGTGATCGCCATGGATGTTACGCGCGCGGATCGTGACCTTACAAAGGTATTTTTTTGATATTGAACACTTGGATCGCCGTAGGTGCCTTGATCGATGGCAGGAAGTATTTGGTCGGCTCCCGCCTAAATACCTGTCTCCGCAATTCATGAAACGGGTATTGATCTGGGAACTACAAAAACGGGAGTTGGCTGGCTTGTCTTTGAAGACAGAGCGTCGACTGCAGCAAATCGCGCTGGGTAAAACTCCGTCACCTGCTCTGAAACCGGGATCACATCTGTTGCGGGAGTGGAACGGACGCACTTATCAGGTTGAGGTGGTTGATCGAGGGTTCGTCATGGACGGCAAAACATGGCGCTCCTTATCAGCCATCGCAAAACACATCACCGGGGCACACTGGTCCGGCCCGCGCTTCTTCGGGGTTCAATGATGTGACGTATCCGCTGCGCCATCTACACTCGGAAAAGCTCGGAGGAGGGGCTGGAGCAGGACTTCAATTCGCTGGATGCTCAGCGGGAAGCCTGCGAGGCATACATTGCCAGTCAGAAGCATGAGGGCTGGGAGTTACTGCCGGAGCAATTCGACGACGGTGGTATCTCGGGCGGCCATCTTGACCGCCCGGCGCTGCAGCGACTGATGCAGGCTGTTGATGACAAGCGTGTGGATCAGATTGTTGTCTACAAGATCGACCGGCTGACGCGCTCACTGGCTGATTTTGCAAAGCTGGTCGAACGTCTCGACGCGGCCGACGCATCGTTTGTGTCCGTTACCCAGTCCTTTAATACGTTGACCAGCATGGGCCGCCTGACCCTCAATGTGTTGCTCAGCTTCGCTCAGTTCGAACGGGAAGTCACCGCTGAGCGTATCCGGGATAAAATTGCAGCCTCGAAACGCAAAGGCCTGTGGATGGGCGGGAACGTTCCGCTCGGGTATCAAGCGGATGGCAGGACGCTGAAAATCGACGGCGCAGAAGCTGAGATCATCAGGACGCTCTACGATCTCTATGTGGAGCATCAGAGCATTCTTGATGTGAAAGAGCAGGCGGAAGCGCTGGGGCTGCGTTCGCGCCGAAGGGAACGCCCGGGTGGGCGGGTGACGGGCGGCACGTTCTTCGATCGTGGACACATCCATCACCTTCTCAGCAACCCGATCTATGCGGGCCGCATTCGACACAAGGGTCAGGTCTATGCGGGACAGCACCCTGCCATCATCGACCCAACAGTGTGGGATCGGGTGCAACAGTTGCTGACAGATCGCGCAGCAAGCGAGCGCGGTGTTAAACAGAAAGCTAAGCGATCTGCGCTCGTCGGAAAGCTCTTTGATGAGACCGGAGATCGGCTGACGCCCAGTCATAGCCGAAAAAATGGAAAGCGTCTGCGTTACTATATCTCCGGACGTCTGGTGACGGATCGAAGCCAGAAACATCCGGATGCGTGGCGTCTGCCTGCAGAACAGATTGAAAACCTTTTGGCCCAAATGGTCAGACAACATCTGAGCCGACCAAGCGCGGTGACATCTTTGGCTCGGGATATGTCTGCACCCGCTATTGCCTCAGCAACGGAGCGTCTCAGAGAGTGCCAGTCTGTAGCGAAGTGCCTGAGTTTGATCGCGCGGGCAGATATCCGACTGGGGGCACTGACGGTGCAATTGAACATTCAGGCACTTGCTCGAATGATCGAGCACCGGGCGGATCAGGTTGATGCCGAAGAACTTACGATCGAAGCGCCATTCCGGATGCGTCGCAGGGGGGTGGAGCTGAAGCTGCATCTCGGAGATGCACCGCCTGAGTTCGATCAAACGTTAGTGCGTAACATCATCAAAGCGCGACACTGGTTGGCGATGATAATAGATGGCAGAACGTTCTCAGAAATCGCGGAAGAAGAGGGCACGTCAAAACGCCGAGTGCAGGACGTTATCGATCTCGCCATGCTGGCGCCCGATGTTCTGGATGCCATCGCTGCTGGCGAACAACCTGATGGCCTGACCACGGATTACCTGATCAAGTCGGGCTTTCCGGCGATCTGGTTAGAACAGCACAAGCAGTTCGCTGCGCTCTGATTTACAGACTCTCCCAAAGTCACCAAACTCGTACCGCTGGAAGCGCGAAATGAGACTGCGGTCGGAAAGTGACCGTTGTTGCGCTCACGCCGGGGTCTCAGTTGAAATAGGCAGGACTTAAGCCGCTGAAAACGCGACATAATCGGCGCACAACTTCACGGTTTGCGAATTCAAGGAAAGCCATGGCTGGGGTGGTAGGATTCGAACCTACGATACACGGTACCAAAAACCGCTGCCTTACCACTTGGCTACACCCCAACGGTGAGCGGCTGTCTACGATTGTTGCTGGCGGGGTTCAAGAGGTTTTTGGGCAAAAAAACCGGCTCTGCGAAAAAATGTAACCGTCGTATGCATCATCGCGTTTCCAGCAAAACGGCTCCGCTGCGGCGGCCGGCTTGGACAAGGTCATGGGCCCGTACGCAGTCGCTTAGAGGCAGCACGTGCTGAATGGGGCATTTCAAAGCATCATCCGTAAGTGCTGTGTGCAACCGCTTGATCGCCGCGGTGCGGAGTTCGGGAGGGAGCAGGTAGATCAGAACGACCTCCAGTGTGACCGCTTTGAACATCAATGGGTAGAAAGGCAGTGTTGGGGTCATATCTTTGGCAGAGCCGAAGGCATTGATGCGACCGTTTTCAGAAATGACGGCTATGTTGGTTTCAACGTTCTGGCCGAACTCGACATCGACAATGCGATCTATCTGCTGGCCGTTATTTGCATCAAGGATGTGTTCAGCCAGATCGGCGTTGGCATAGTCGATCACGGTGTCGGCGCCTGCTGATCGCACCCTGTCAAAATCGTGGGGGTTTGCTGTGCTGATGACCTTGGCACCGCCCCATTTTGCCAGTTGAACGGCCAGGTAACCCACGGTTCCTGCACCACCGTGTATCAGCACGGTTTGGCCTGAGATTTCTCCGCCCGAGAACACTGCATGGCTGGCGGTCAGCCCGGGTATAGCCAACACAGCGCCGGTTTGAAGCGAGACAGGTTCAGGCAATGGAACTGCCTGGTCTGCGGGGAGGGTGATTTGTGTGGCAGCGGTGCCAAAGGGCCGCTGCCATTGGCCGTTCCAGATCCAGACACGTTGCCCAACGCGCGAGGCGGGAACACCGTTTCCAACCGCTGAAATGACGCCCGCCCCGTCGCTATGCGGCACGATCTTTGGGAAGGGCGGTTTGGTCACGCCCGGTCTGGAGCCCGCCCGGGCTTTGACGTCCGACGGGTTCACCCCGGAATAGGCCAGATCGACTGTGACTTCTCCGGGCTGCGGTGCCTCTAGCGGCAGGTCCTCAAGCTTCAGCACATCTGCGGCTGGTCCGAAGGCGGAGTATGTAATGGCTTTCACGGTGATTCCTCTGACTTTGGGGCAGCTTAGCCGCGCCAGATCAGAGTTCCAGAGGATTCCCCTTAAATGGGTTTCTGCCCAAGCCAATTTGGAGAAAGCTCGGTTATTCCCTGATCTCTGCCGGATCGACGCCCCAAAGGTTCGACTTCAGTGTCCAGCCGCGATAGCCGCCTGCCGAAATCCGGCACCAATCCAGTGAACAACTGCCAAGGCGCGCAACCACACCGGTTTCGAAATGGGCGTTGATGGGGGCGTTGGGGTCGGGTCGGGCGTATACGGGCAACATCTCGGATTCGATCAGCACCGTGCGCACGCCAGACAGCAGCGCATAGTGAACCCAGCCGCCCGCACCGTCGCGGTCCTGAACCTTGCGCCAGTTTCCATATTCCGCCGTGATTTGCAGGGGCATCCCACGCCGTTTGAAGACCCAATCAATCCGATGGGTCAGCGACGGACCCCGGCGTACATTGCCTTCGGCTGCTTTCATCGAGACATAACGGGGCAGGGGCAGATTCGTAACCTGTCCGCGATTGTCCTCTGCGGCGGCCACAATGGGACCGAGCGCTACGAGGAACGCGGCTAGGATCGCCAAACAACGGCGTTTCACCGGTAGAGGACCACTCACTGACTGCCTGCTCTTGTGCCTGTTGATCTGCTTTCGAAAAAAGGTCGACTCAATGCCTTTGGGGTTCTTGTGCCCCGTCTTATCCTGAGCCACGATGCCACGGAGCGCGCGCGAATGCAAAGCAGTGGGAGGGCCGAGGTGCCAAGAGAACGTCTGAGTGTTGTTGTAACGCGACGGTTGCCCGAAGCGGTCGAGACCCGGCTGAGTGAGCTGTTCGATGTCCGCTTGCGCGATGATGATACGCCCATGACCCGGGATGATCTTGTGGCAGCCGTGAAAGAAGCGGATGTGCTGGTGCCCACCGTAACCGACACGATCGATGGCGGTGTATTGGGGCAGGCGGGGGATCAACTGCGTCTGATTGCGAATTATGGTGCCGGTGTCGATAACATTGATGTGGCGACTGCCCGTCAGCGCGGCATCCTGGTGTCGAATACGCCAGGTGTTCTGACCGACGATACCGCTGACATGACTATGGCGCTGATTCTAGCGGTCACGCGGCGCATTCCCGAGGGTCTGGGCGTAATGCAAAAGGGAGATTGGGCAGGCTGGGCCCCGACGGCCCTGCTAGGTGGTCGGATCGGCGGTCGGCGCCTTGGCATTCTGGGCATGGGCCGGATCGGGCAGGCGGTTGCGCGCCGCGCCGGTGCCTTTGGGATGCAGGTGCATTATCACAATCGCCGCCGCCTACGGCCCGAGACCGAACAGGCGCTGGAGGCGACCTATTGGGAAAGCCTGGACCAGATGGTGGCACGGATGGATGTGATCTCGGTCAATTGTCCGTCGACCCCATCTACTTTTCATCTGATGAATGCGCGGCGTTTGAAGCTGATGAAACCTTCTGCCGTGATCGTGAATACCTCTCGGGGTGAGGTGGTGGATGAAAATGCCTTGACCCGTATGATCCGTTCTGGAGATATCGCCGGGGCTGGGCTGGATGTCTATGAACATGGCACGGATGTGAATCCGCGTCTGCGGCAATTGCCGAATGTTGTCCTGCTGCCGCACATGGGCTCGGCCACGCTGGAAGGGCGGATCGAGATGGGCGAGAAGGTGATCATCAACATCAAGACGTTCGAAGATGGGCACCGCCCACCGGATCAGGTTGTGCCCGCGATGCTATGAGGTTTTGGAGGTTGGCCAGTGACCGAGATCCATAAAGCCGGTTGCCGCTGTGGCGCGGTGCGGGTCACTGCCAAGGGCCCTCCGCTCCGGGTTGGCTTATGTCACTGCCTTGATTGCCGAAAGCATCATGGTGCCTTGTTCTACGCCGCTGCCATTTTTCACCATGATTGTGTGCAGATCAGTGGAGAAACTCGTAGCTACGAAGGGCGCTTTTTTTGCCCGGTCTGTGGGTCGCCGGTGTTTGCCAGAACAGATGACGAGGTAGAGGTGCACCTGGGCAGCTTTGATGAGGTCAATCAGTTCAAACCAAGCTATGAATGCTGGGCGATCCGGCGTGAAAGCTGGTTGCCAGAATTTGAGGGCTTGCAGCGATACGACACGGATCGCGTGGATGTTGGTTCGGATTGACAAGACCTGATACGGCGGGACTCTGCCATTGGCTTGCGCAATCTCAACCTTTGGTTGCGGCTTTCCGGTCGTCTGTACAGTGTTGAAAGCAATAGTAGAATTGGAGGATTAGATGCGTTTCAGTCGAATTTCAGGTTTGATCGTTTCAACGGTTGCGTTAACCGCGCCCGCATTCGCGCAGGAAACGGCAGATGCAGTCGCACCAGAAGGGGCGTCCGAAGGGCAGGTTCAGGCCTTGACCGAGGAGGTCATCGCTGCCGTCGAGGCGAAACTGGCAGGTGTTCCGGTACAATCGGAAAACTGGATGGTTGCTGCTGCCAATCCGCTGGCGGTCGAGGCCGGGGCCAAGATCTTGCGCGCCGGAGGATCAGCAGCCGATGCCATGGTCGCAGTGCAAGTTGTGCTGGGACTGGTCGAGCCGCAGTCATCGGGTCTGGGCGGCGGGGCCTTCTTGGTTTGGTACGATGCAGCCTCGGGTCAAATGACCACTTTGGACGGGCGCGAAACGGCGCCGCTGGCGGCTACGCCAACACTGTTTCAGGACGAAAACGGCGAGCCGCTCAAGTTCTTTGATGCGGTTGTCGGCGGGCTGTCTGTTGGCACACCCGGAACGCCCGCGTTGCTGGAAGAGGCGCATCGCCGCTGGGGGCGGTCACCCTGGCCCGGGCTGTTTACCGATGGCATCCGATTGGCGGATGAAGGGTTTCTGGTCTCGCCGCGCCTTGCCGCGTTGGCTGCCAATGACGCTGAACGATTGTCACGTTTCCCTTCTACGACAGAGTACTTCTTGCCGGGTGGTGAACCGTTGCAGCAAGGCCATCGGCTGATGAACCCCGACTATGCTGAAACGCTGCGGGTGCTGGCCGCAGATGGGGCAGCAGGGTTCTATGGTGGTGATATTGCGGCAGGAATTGTAAACACCGTTCGGACTGCCCCGGGGAATCCGGGTGTTCTGTCAGGCACGGATCTGGCGCTCTATCAGGTGATCGAGCGTGAACCCGTTTGCGCCACATATCGCTCTTACGAGGTGTGCGGCATGGGGCCGCCGTCATCCGGAGCACTGACCGTTGGGCAAATCCTGGGCATGCTGGACAGTTATGATCTGGCGGCGATGGGGCCGGAAAGCGTCGAAGCCTGGCGGCTGATCGGTGAAGCCTCACGCCTCGCCTTTGCAGATCGGGGGCGGTACATGGCCGACAGCGATTTTGTCCCGATGCCAACCGAAGGTCTGGTTGATCCAGCCTATCTGGCAGAACGTGCCGATCTGCTGAATGCCGAAAGCGCGTTGATCGATGTTGCCCCCGGCAACCCCGCCTTCGATCATGCAGCAAACTGGGCGGACGATGTTTCGCTGGAGCTGCCTTCGACCTCGCATATCTCGATTGTGGACAGCTTTGGCAATGTTTTGTCGATGACCACGACCATCGAAAACGGCTTTGGCTCGCGCTTGATGACCAACGGTTTCCTGCTCAATAACGAACTGACGGATTTCTCGTTCAGAACTCATACCAGCGGAGTTCCTATCGCCAACCGGTTGGAGCCCGGCAAGCGTCCACGCTCGTCCATGAGCCCTACAATCGTGATGCAGGACGGTGCCCCGGTTTTGGCCATCGGATCACCCGGCGGCAGCCGGATTATCGGCTATGTGGCCAAATCGATCATTGCCTGGGCTGATTGGGGAATGGACGTACAACAGGCGGTGTCCCTACCGCATCTGGTCAACCGGTTCGGCACTTATGATGTGGAATTGGGCACTGTAGCCGAGGGATATGTGGACGCCCTGACCACATTGGGATTCGAAGTGAACCCGCGTGACCTGACCTCGGGTCTGCATGCCATTGAAATTCGCGACGGGTTAAGCGGCGGTGCGGACCCTCGGCGCGAAGGCATCGCGCTGGGCGAATAGGTCTTGGGACTTGTTCCACGTTGCCGGGCCTTTTAGTCATGATCTGAAAGACCCGGCACCCTGTCGGGCAGGGGAGGTTCAAGATGGTGCAGGCAACCGCGCTGCCCCGCAATGACGCGGGCATTCAAATGGCGATTGGAATTCTGAAGCAGCGGTTTGGCGACCGGCTGCAAACCAGCGCCGCGATCCGCGAACAGCATGGCCATACGACAACGTGGATCGCCAACCAAAGCCCAGATGCGGTCGTCTTTCCAACTTCAACCGCAGAAGTATCCGAAATCGTCACAATTTGCGCGACGCATAAAGTGCCCGTGATCCCCTTCGGCACCGGCACCTCGCTGGAAGGTCACGTCAATGCGCCTGCGGGTGGAGTTTGCGTCGACCTAATGCAGATGAACAAGGTGATCGCCGTTAATGCCGGGGATCTGGATTGCGTTGTTCAGCCGGGCGTAACCCGTGAGGACCTGAATACCCATCTGCGTGATCAGGGCTTGTTTTTCCCAATAGATCCGGGGGCCAATGCCTCGCTTGGAGGTATGGCCGCAACGCGCGCTTCGGGCACAAATGCGGTGCGCTATGGCACGATGCGGGACAATGTGCTGAGCCTTGAGGCGGTTATGCCTGACGGGCAGGTGATCCGAACCGGCAATCGCGCCAAAAAATCATCCGCAGGCTATGATCTGGCTCGATTGCTGATCGGGGCGGAAGGGACGTTGGGCGTTATCACCGAACTCACCCTGCGCCTGCACGGCATCCCCGAGGCGATCAGCTCGGCCCGCTGTTCCTTTCCAAGCGTTGATGCTGCGTGTCAGGCCGTAATGATGACCATCCAGTACGGCATCCCGGTTGCGCGTATTGAATTGCTGGACGAGATGTCCGTGCGCGCAGCCAACGCCTATTCCGGCCTGACCCTGCCTGAAACACCCCTGTTGTTGCTCGAATTCCATGGCTCAGAAAACGGGGCTGCCGAACAGGCGGCGACCTTCGGTGACATCGCAGGCGAATTTGGTGGCGTGGACTTTGCGGCAACGTCCACCACCGAAGAACGCAACAAGCTATGGCAAGCGCGACATGATATGTACTGGGCCTGCTTGCAGTTGCGCCCTGGCGCACAAGGCATATCAACGGATGTTTGCGTTCCGATCTCTCGGCTGGCCGAGGCGGTTGGCGCAGCACAGGACAAGGCGGCAGAACTTGGTCTGATCGCCCCGATTGTTGGTCATGTTGGTGATGGGAACTTCCACACCCTTCCTTTGATCGACATGGACAATCAGGCCGAAGTTGCCAATGCTGATCAATTTGTCAGTTGGCTGAACGATCTGGCGATTTCGATGGACGGCACCTGCACCGGCGAACACGGGATCGGGCAGGGCAAACGCCCCTATCTGGTCAAGGAGCTTGGGGCGGCAACGCAGTACATGTCGGCGATCAAGGCTGCGCTGGACCCAGACGACATCATGAACCCTGGAAAGATTGTTCCGGGCCAGTAAGTGGATTGACGCCTGGTTAGTGGCCCAGCCCTAGGGACGGATCGCCGTTTTTCGACCTCGAACTGATCTGCGGGTCGTTTTTTTCTTATCACCGGTCGGATGAATGTCGCGCTGCCCCTCTGAACTGCGCCATATGGTGTCAACTGAATTCAAGGGGAGACGCCCGGTTATGAAAACCCAAGTCAAAGCACTGGTTGTTGGCGGCGGCGCCGTTGGGACCTCGATTGCCTACCATCTGGCCAAGGCGGGCTGGGACGATGTGATGTTGATCGAACGGGATGAGCTGACGTCCGGATCCACCTGGCACGCGGCTGGCCTACTGCCGTTGTTCAACATGTCCTATGCGACGACCCACATCCACAAATACTCGGTCGATTTCTACAAGACGCTTGAGGAAGAGACCGGCCTGAACGCTGGCTTCGCCGTGGTTGGCAACCTCCGCATGGCGCAGACGCAGGAGCGTATGGATGAATACATGCTCTATGCGTCCACCGCCGAGACCTGTGATGTTGCTTACGAGTGGCTGACCCCGGACCAGATTAAGGAACGCTGGCCGCTGATCGAAACTTCGGACCTGAAAGGTGCGATCTATCACACCGAGGACGGTTACATTAACCCCGCCGATGTGACTCAGGCCATGGCCAAAGGGGCCCGTCAACGTGGCGTGGACATCGTGCGCAAGATGCAGGCCGACGCCTTTCACTGGAATGGCACCCATTGGGAAGTCACCTGCACCAAAATGGTGGAGAAGGGTGGTAACCTCATCCCGTCCGATGAGCAGGTGGTGATCACCGCCGAGCACGTGGTGACCGCATCGGGCAACCACGCGCAACGCACCGCCAAAATGCTGGGCATCAAGATGCCCGCGATCCCGGTCGAGCACACGTTCATCGTCATGGACAAGGACCCCGAACTGGTCAAATGGCGCGAAGCGGGCAACCCCGAGCATCCCGTTGTCCGCGATGCCGACAACGAATCTTACGCACGCGAGGAACGCGGTGGTTGGATTCTGGGCATCTATGAACATGGCGCGCCCGCGCAGTTTGAACATGGCGTGCCAGACAGCTTCCGTGCAGATCTGTTCCCGCTGGATCTGGACCGGATCGCTGATCAGTACATGGCCATGGCCGAACGCGTGCCGTCCTGCGCCGAGTCCGGTCTGAAAGACGATTTCAACGGCCCGATCTGCTACACACCTGATGGCAACCCGCTGGTCGGTCCGGCGCCGGGCCTGCGCAACATGTGGCTCGCCGAGGGTTTCTCGTTCGGCATCACCGCAGCAGGCGGCACCGGTTACTATCTGGCGCAGATGATGGTCGACGGCGAAGCCGAGATCGACATGGCTTCTCTGGACCCCAAGCGTTACAGCAGCAACTGGATGACCACCGAGTTCGCGGCGCGCAAAAACGAAGAGTGCTATGAGCACGTCTATATCTTGCACCACCCGGATGAAGAGCGTGAAGCCTGCCGCCCTCTACGGACTGTTCCGGCTTATGACCGTCAGAAAGCCCGTGGCGCTCAGTTCGGCTGGGTCAACGGTTGGGAACGTCCGAACTATTTTGGCCCCGTCGATGCACCGGTCAACTTCGACAAAGAAAGCCGCAGCTTCCGCCGTGGCGGCTGGTGGCAATATGCAGTCGAAGAAGCCAAAGCGATCCGCGAAGGCGTTGGCCTGATCGATGCGTCGGCCTTCACCAAGCATGTCGTCAAAGGCCCCGGTGCCACCCAGTTCCTGGATTGGTTCACCTGCAACAAGCTGCCCAAGGTCGGTCGGATCAACCTGACCTACGCGCTGACGTCGCACGGCACCACACGTACCGAATACACCATCGTCCGCAATGGCGAGAACAATTACTACATCGTCTCCGCCGGTGCATGGACCGAATACGACGCCGACTATCTGCGCAAGGCCGCCGAGGACAAGATGGAGGAGTTCGGCTACATCGAAATCCAGGACGTGACCACCCAGTGGGGCGTCTTCGCCATCGCCGGACCCAAGTCGCGTGATGTTCTGAAAGAAGTCATCAAAGACGCCGATCCGGAAACCGCACTGTCCAACAAGCGCTTCCCGTGGCTGTCGGCCCGTCAGATCGAACTGGGCATGTGCCCGGTCAACGCGATCCGCGTGGCTTATACCGGTGAGCTGGGTTGGGAACTGCACCACCCGATCGAAATGCAAAACTACCTGTTCGATCTGCTGGAAAAGGCGGGTGAGAAGCACGGTATGAAGCTGGTTGGCGCCCGCGCCCAAAACTGGCTGCGGCAGGAGAAATCCTATCGCGCCTTCGGCACCGAACTGGGCCGCGACGCGACCCCGCTGGAAGCTGATCTGCCGCGCTTTGTTGACCTGTCGAAAGACTTCCACGGCAAAGCCAAGCTGGAAGAGACCGGCGTACGCGTGAAATGCTGCACCCTGCTGATCGACGGACCAGACGACGCCGATCCGTGGGGCCGCGAGGCGCTCTATACGCCGGAAGGTGAGCGTGTGGGTCGACTGACCTCGGGCGGTTACTCGGTGGCGTTCGAGAAATCCATCGGTATGGGTTATGTGACGCCTGAACTGGCGGTCGAAGGCACCAAGCTGCAGGTCAAGATGCAGGACAAGCTGTGGGATGCGGTCGTGACCTGCGACAGTCCTTATGATCCAAAGAACGAAACCATCCGCAAGGACGGCTGAACGGCCCAAGAAGAGTGGGGCGCCTTCAGCGCCCCATACCTTCGCCGGAGGCAAGACTGCGTATGCGGGCTTTCAGGGCG
This sequence comes from Ruegeria sp. H3, assembly GCF_056533095.1. Taxonomy (NCBI): domain Bacteria; kingdom Pseudomonadati; phylum Pseudomonadota; class Alphaproteobacteria; order Rhodobacterales; family Roseobacteraceae; genus Ruegeria; species Ruegeria sp. H3. The sequence continues at coordinate 89,943 of NZ_JBQFOD010000014.1, forward strand.
ATCTACTAGATCATTCAGCCTGCTTTTGAGCGACAAAGGCCAGGTTATTGGCGGGCATTTCTGTTACTTCGATCAGGTTCAGATCATTAGCTGCGAGCAAGCGTTTTATATCTGCGTCGCTTTTATACCCAACCTCGGGGTCCTGCTGAACAAGCGCTTCATGAAACCGCTTGTCTCCATCGCTTGTCAGCATGCCATCCCGCATAAAGGGGCCGTAGAGAATAAACCTGCCGTTTGATGAGAGCGTCTTGGCTGTCTCAGAGACAAGCGTCACGGTTTCTTCCCAACTGATCAGATGCAGCAGGTTGATCAAAACGATCAGGTCTTTTGGCCTAAATTGCCGATGCCATCCGGAGGTGGTCGCGTCCAAATGTTGGGCGGGCTGAATGTTCGGTTGATCACTGGCATAGGCATCTATGCTCTGCCGCCGATCCGCGTCGATCTCTGTCGGGTGCCAGGACAGCTGAGGTAGCTTCTGCGCAAACGCGCAGACATGCTGACCCGTGCCGCTGGCGATCTCCATGGCCCGGCCTTGTGGCGGTGCCCAACGCGAAACCAGCTCACATAGGACGGCAGCGTTGCGGCTGGCAGCGGGGGCAACCAGCTTGCCATCGGTTGATGGCGCGGCGACGCTGGCATTTGGGGGTGGTGTACGTTTGCTCATTTTCGCAGCCGATCCGGTGTTAGCATATCGATTATCGCCTGCTCAAACGCGGGTCTGTTTCCGACAATAAGGTCGGCCACAAACTCAGACGCGCCCGGCGCGCTTTGGAACCCATATCCGCCTTGCCCGGCGCACCAGATAAAAGACCTGTCCTGCGGATCAGGACCCAGCACCAATGTTCCATCTGGTGAAAAACTACGCAGCCCTGCCCAGTTTGTTTCAACCCGCGTCACGGGTTCGCTGACCATCTCTTCATAGCGGGCCAACCCCTCGGCCAGCACCATATCGTCGGCATAGGCATCATGCGGGGCAACGAGGTCGGCATCCGCCGGAGACACAAGCAACTTCCCCGCATCCGGTTTGGCATACCAGGTTTCACCAGCACCAATCATCATTGGCCAATCTGAAACATCATGCCCGCCCGGCGCCGGTAGGCGCGCCATTGACCGGCGGCGGGGTTGTAGGCCGATTGGCGCTATCCCGGCCAGTTGTGCGACCTCGTCCGCCCAGGCACCGGCCGCGTTGATCACGTGTCGTGCTTCAAAAACATCCCGCGCTTCGACCCGCCAGTTGTTGGCTTTGGTGATCGCAGTCACCGGGGATTTGGTGTGAACGACCCCGCCATTCCTGCGAATGACCCGTGCAAAATCCTGCAGGAGGCGGTCGGTGTCGATGTCAAAGGCGTCGTGGCTGATCCCAGCGTAGCCCAGCCGCCTGGGATGCAGGATCGGGATCAAGCTGCGCGCATGGTCAACTGATATCTCTCGCATATCCAGGCTGTTGAGGTCTGCCTTGAACATATCGTCTTGATCTGTGCGTGCGACCAGCATCAAACCGCGTTTTTGCAGATAGCCGCCATCCTGAAGAAACTGACTGCCTGCCTGGTTTAACGCGACCACTGATAGGGGGCCGTAATTTTCCTCGAACAAAGCTGCAGATCGACCTGAGGCGTGATAGCCCAACCCATCTTCGGCTTCGAGCACGGTAACCGACCCATGCGCAGACAGTCTTGCACCAGCGCTCAGCCCGGCGATCCCGCCGCCGATGACAAGGAAATCAATCATGCTCTGCTTTCTGACAAAAGCGGGATCATTGCGGGCTTTGGGGAATTCATGGGCGCTCCTTAAGTTCCAACGCGTCTCGTTGTCAGTTCCGTGGACTATAAGCAGCCTTGAATTTGTGCTTCAACCCGGTCAAAGAAGTATCAAAATGAAAAGGAGGGCACAGTGACTGCAGCGGATCTTCATCCAATGGCCACAGGACATATCCCCCGGTATGTCGTCGCAGCTGACGGGAGCGACTATCTGTTCTCTGCCATGGTCGTGTTCTTTGTGATCATCGTGGTGCTGATTGGCGTGGGGTATCTGACTCTGCATTCGGTTCCGGAAAAAATGGCGCATGAAAACAACCACCCTCAGTTCCAGTTGGTTGGTATTCTGGCGCTGCTTGCCTTGTTCACACATAATGGATTGTTCTGGATTGCGGCCATTTTGGTTGCAGGGTTCCAGTTCCCGGATTTTGCAACGCCGATGAAGAATATCGCAGATGCCATCCGATCTTTGGGGCGGTCACAAGTGCCGGACGCTGTGCCCGAAGCTGTGCAAGCCGAAGCACCCGTTGCAGAAACAAGCGCAACGCGGGAGCAGTAGGCACTAATCGAAACAATGCTCTGCGCCCTGATC
>NZ_JBQFOD010000015.1:0-88367 GCF_056533095.1 Ruegeria sp. H3
GTTGGAGTGTTTGTCGCATGCATGGGGCCAGAGGTGGGCATGCTGCTGGGCCAAGCCATCCGTCATGGAAGCATGGGGAACGGTCGCAGAGAAACCGAGGAAATGCGCAAGACGATCAATGAACTTATCCGCGCTGACAGGGCACTGCAGAAATTGATCGACTGACCCGGCACGGCCTCGCAAGCAAAGCAAAGCAGTCGTTCGAGCGAAGTGCTTGGATGGCTGCTTTGAGCCCAAGCTGTGATTTGAATATTCTTGCTGCTTGCGCAAGCAGAAAGAATATTGCTGCACGTGCTTGCTTCATGATGCTGCTTTGCGGCAGCGGTACCTGCCATTCGATTTTGGCGCAGCAAGAATTTAGAAGGCAAGGAGCAAGTCGCGGACAAACCTGCTGTTCGATCTCTTCGAATCTATGTCCACTTTTGGCGCATCATGAAGCCGCAAAGAACACTTGGACCTGGTTGGTCCGAAATCACCCGTCGCAGCGACTGCACGACCTCTATGATGCGAAGTTTTGTTTGTATTTGGTTGGCGTTGTGCCAACGTTTTGAGTGAACGAGCGCGAGAAATGCGCTTGATCGGTGTATCCGGCCAGAAAACCAGTTTCTGCCAGTCCAGGTCCGTCGCTTTCGCAAAGATAAAGTGCAGCCTTTTCCAGGCGTGTCTTGGACACCAACCCGGAGAATGTCTCACCTTGCTCCGCGAAACGGCGTTGCAAGGTTCGCGGTGAAACACCTGTCTCGGATGCAAGGTCTTGAACACTCCAACGCTTGACCGGGTCCTGTAGTAAAAGGTCCTTGCATACAGCCATAAGCTCCGTTCGATCCGTTATGGAAGGGATTTGGAGGCTCTTTGACGGAGTTTGAGTGATGGAAAGCGTTTGGTCCCATCGCCTGACATCGAAAGTCTGCCAAACGCTGTCGCGCCGGATGATCTGACCCTCTGGCAATTTTGCCGTAAGCGGTTGTTCGCATGCCAGTTCGGATAGCTGTGTGATCACACCTAACACCAGCAAGCTCTCTGCTAACGAAGGCTGCGCCGAAGCCGAACGCCCAATATGCCGAAGCTGAAAGCACCCGGGACGAAGCTCCTTCGACAAAATCCGGTGCGATCCATGGCTAAAGACTTCGACACGCCGCCACCGTTCTAGTAGGTCTGAAACGCTGGTCGCACGTCGGAGCGCTAGGACAACGGGCTCAGAGGGCATATCGTGCACTGCGTCCGATAGTCTCAAGATGGCCAAAGCGCCGTGTTCTTCGCAAAGACGCATCAACAAATCACGTTTTTGTGGTTGCGGAACATAAGCGCCATTTGTCTTGAGCGGTGTCATGTCGATGCCCTGCTTCTGAAGCCCCGCAGCGACAAGCCGCATCATAACGGCAGATGCGAAGTTCTTTTCTTCAGTCACAAGCAGCTTCCTTTTGGCGGCAGGCAAACCAGTCCGGGCGGTACAATATACGAACGGCTGCAGATAGTGTTTGCTCCGATTGTCTGAGTTGCACCATCAGACTGCAAGTGCCTCGAAATCTACAGGGAACATTGCAATACGCTGCCCGGTCGCTGCCCGGATCGCGTTTACGATGGCTCCTGGTCCAGACACCATTGCCGTCTCCCCGGCTCCCACCGGTGGCTGCGAGCTTTCGACAAGGGAAACAATGATGTCAGGCGTTTCCGAAAGCCGAGGGATCGGGGCATCCGTAAAGTACTCTGCACTGACGTGTCCACTTTCTATCGGCAAATGATCGGATAGAACCATCCCGAGACTCCACATCAGGTTGCCTTCGCATTGCGCCTTCACCTGATCCGGGTTGATCACTAGCCCGCAGTCATGCGTGCACCAGAGCCGCGTGACTTTGGTGTCGCCGTCCGTCGCGATGGCCACCTCTGCCACTGTTGCGGCATAGGACACACCTTTGTAAATGCCGCAGGCAATGCCGCGCCCGATGCGCGTGTCGCCTTGTGTGTCGCTTCGCGGCTTCGTGGACCAGTCCGAGAGCTCCCCGACCGCAGTCAGCACAGCAGCAAGTCGCGGGTCATCGATGTGCTTCAATCGAAACGCCAAGGGGTCTTCGCGGGCTGCACGCGCCGCTTCATCAATCGCGCTTTCTGTCGCCAGCGCGTTGGGCCCGGCCCCGAGACCCCGCCACGGCCCGGTATGAATGGGCAACCGAAGCGCATCATAGGCCGCGCGCGCGCGACCCAGCCGGTAAGGCAGGACCATTCCGCGCTCCACCCCTCCATCACCTGCAAACATGTCGGTACCCGCCTGCATCCAGCTTGGCACCACGGCAGATGTAAACATGATGTGCGATGAGACCTGATCATGATCCCAGTCGCTGATCTGCCCATTCGCCAGCCGGGCCTTGATCCGATGCGATGATGGAGGTCGATGGAAGGCGAGCGCGAATTCCTGCGGCCTTGTCCATTGAACTTTGACCGGTGCTTCGACGGCTATCGACAATGCTGCCGCCTCGGCTTCTACGGTGCAAATTGTCTTGCCGCCAAACGCACCACCGATGCGTGAGGATTGCACCAGCACACGATCCGGGTCGAGCCCAAAGGCGTTTGCAACGAAGTCGCGAATATAGAAGGCATCCTGCGTTCCCGCCCAAAGCCTCAATTCACCGCTCCGCCATTGCGCGACGGCTGCGCGCGGCTCAATCGGGGCATGGGCCGCTGCCGGAATGTCAAAGCGCAAATCCACGTCCCAGTTACCGGCCTCGGGAGTGCCGTCCATGGCGATGAGGGGTAGCGCGCCTTCGGCGAGTGCGCGATCCACGTCAATGCTTGCCGGGATATCTGCGCGGGGATGGTCGTCGCCGATCTCCCACTCGACTCTCAACGCTTCGGCAATAGCGTCCAATGCACCCGTGCGCTCTGCGATAATTCCAAGTCCTCGGGCTTGCCCGATAGGTGGGCCTGCCTCTTCGACGATGGCAACAAAACCTGGCACGTCGCGGGCAGCAGAAATGTCCCACGCAACTGGCTTCGATGGGACTTCGGTCGATGCCGGCGCCCGCAAGACGCGGCCAAACAGCATATCGGGCAAATCCACATCTGCCGCATAAAGTGGCTGTCCGGTTACAATCTCAAGACCTTGCGCAAGCGCAGGCGATTGCCCCACCGCGCCGCCGCCCTGAAACACCCTCAGTTCGGAGAGAGGGCGCGCGAGCACTTCAACTTCCCCATTCGCCCGACCCGCCGCGATAGCGTCGCGTAGCGCCGCACAAGCCTGCGCCAATGGCTCGGTAAAGAGTTGTACGGATTCGCTGCCCACGGTCGGTTTGAGCCCGGCCCTCCTCGTGTCATGCAAAACGACATCCACTAGATCCCAGTCAACATCCAGTTCGGTGCAGGCAATCTGTTTCATCGCCGTGGCAATGTTCTGACCCATTTCAGCCCGTGGCACGGTCAGTGTGTAGCGGCCGTCTCGGTAAGCGATCCAGCCTGCTGCTGCTTCCAGGTCAGGGTTCGGTCGGCTCGGAATCACGGGCACCTGCGAATAGACGCCCGCGCCCGCACCGATCAAAGCAACAAGACCGACACCACCCGCTTTCAGGAATGCACGACGCTTCATCACACGGCCTCCGATGCGCGGGCGATCGCCTTGCGGATACGCCCATAGGTACCACAGCGGCACAAATTGCCGTCCATCGCAGTCTCCACATCCTCTTCCGATGGGTTAGGCGTACTCTCCAGCAATGCCACGGCGCTCATGATCTGGCCGGCCTGACAATAACCGCATTGCGGCACGCTTTCCGCCAACCAAGCATACTGCACGGGATGCAGCCTGTCACCGTTCGCCAAGCCCTCAATGGTCCTCACATCGGCGTTTTCCAATGCACTAGCAGGGAAGGTGCAAGAGCGCACAGCCTCCCCATCGACGATGACCGTGCATGCGCCGCAAACGCCCACGCCACATCCGAACTTTGCGCCCTTGAGCCCGAAGTGCTCACGAAGAAGGTAGAGAAGTGGTTCCTCGGTCCACGCCTCGGGTACGTCTTGATTTTCGCCATTCAATACGAACATTTGAACACTCCATCTTATCCGCTTGCTTAGCCAGATATGTCCGGCACCAGACGCGTCTTGAATGATCGCGCCAAAGGCGAGATTTCTTTTATCTTTGAATTTGGACTTAGTTAGTGGCTGACGATTGGCCGGTTCGGACGCGAGGCAAAGTCCGGTGAATGCTTACCAACCGGTGTCCTGCAAGCCTTAACCTGGAGAGAACACAATCACTGCAAACCAAGCCTGAGCGTCGGTGTGGAACGCGTCGATCTTCCAACCGGACGCCTTCGCCAACTCATGGAGCCCTGCTTCAGTGTATTTTCGACTGTTCTCGGTATGGATGGTTTCACCAACCTTGAAATGAATATGCGTATCACCAATGCATACGCTCTGATCCACCTCGCTGCGCAGGTGCATCTCGACGCGGCTTTCATCTGCGCTCCAGCGGGCCTCGTGCCGGAAGCTTGCCAGATTGAAGTTTGCACCAATCTCCCGGTTAAGCCGGCGTAGTAGATTCAGGTTGAACTTGGCTGTGACACCAGCCCCGTCATCGTAGGCTGGAATAAGGATCTCAGGCGGTTTCACGAGGTCAGCCCCGAGGATGAACCGGTGAATGCCGTCCCACGCGCGTATGCTGGAAAGCAACTCGACAGCCTGCCGTTGATCTAGATTGCCGATAGTCGAGCCAGGAAAAAAAGCCGTCTTCGGTACGTCTGAGAGGTTTCTTGGCAAGCCGACCGGCCCAGTGAAATCAGCGACCACAGGTTGTACAGTCAAGTGTGGATAATCCGTCGCCAGCCGAGACGAAGATTGCTGTAGGAAGTCGTCCGCGATGTCGACCGGCGCATAGAAACTAACGTGCCGCGCAGCGTCGAGGAGTAGGCGAGTCTTGACGCTTGCGCCGCTGCCAAGCTCGACGAGCGCTCCGCCCGACGCGATTGACGTCGCAAGCTCTCTCGCGTTTGACCGCAATATCTGCGTTTCCGTTCGGGTTGGGTAGTATTCCGGGAGCTGTGTGATCTCTTCAAAAAGCCGGCTGCCTTCGGTGTCGTAGAACCATTTGCTTGGCAGCTCTTTCGGAGTCCGCTGGAGACCGTCCAGTGCCGCGGACAAGAGCGCCTCGTTCGTGATGACCGGCTTGTCCAGCATTACGCGTCCTTCGCCAACCGAAGGCCAAGCATCTGCCAGCGCTGATGAGGGTAAAAGAACGTCCGATAGGTCGGCCGCATTTGCGCCTGCGGCGTCGCGCAGGAGCCCCCGCGCAAGACGAACTGGTTGACCATGAACTTGCCGTTGTACTCGCCGATGGCGCCAGTTGGTGCGCGGAAGCCGGGGTAGGGCGTGTAGGGGCTTTGCGTCCACTCCCAGACGTCGCCCCAGACTCCGTTGCCCGGCAGCGGGCGGAAGGCGTTTGTGTCCGCAAAGTTGCCTTCGATGGGACGATTGCGGAACGCCACCTCGTGTTCCGCCTCAGTCGGTAGACGCGCTGCTGCCCAATGGGCGAAAGCATCCGCCTCGTAGTAACTGACGTGAACGACTGGAGAATCGAGTGCAACAGGTTGTGCGCCGCGCAAAGTGAACGACCACCATTCGTCATCCTGGCGCCACCAGTAAAGCGGGGCGTCCCAATTCTCCCGCTGGCGCGTTGCCCAACCGTCGGACAACCACAGGGTCTGTGTCTCGTATCCTCCGTCTTCGATGAAGGCGATCCAATCCCTGTTTGTGACCGGGCGATTTGCCAGGGCATATGGGGCAAGGTGGGTCGGATGGCGGGGGCTTTCACAGTCATAGTGGAACCCATCGCCCGTGTAGCCGATCTCAGTAAGCCCGCCTGCATGGCCAAAGAACTCCAGATCTGGCGCTTGGACCAGCGGGAGCGGTTCCGGCGGGCGGTAGGACGGCAACAAAGGATTATAGGACAAGCCATGCAGCAGATCTGTCACCAGCAACTCCTGGTGTTGCATCTCATGGTGGCATCCAAGCTCTACCAATGCGGCAATCTCAGGCAGCTCATCCCGTCCGGAGTTGAGAAGCCTGTCGAGCGACGCATCGACATGAGCGCGATAAGATTGAACGTCCTGCAACGAAGGGCGCGAAATCAGACCGCGCTTGTCACGGGCGTGTCGCGGGCCTGCTTGCACGTAGTAGGAATTGAAGAGGAACGCGAAACGGTCATCGGGTGACACATAGTCTTTGACAGCGGACCGAAGGATGAATTCCTCAAAAAACCAGGTGGTATGGGCCAAATGCCACTTGGCAGGGCTAGCGTCTTCCATGGACTGCAGCATCGCATCTTCGGCAGAGAGAGGTTCGGCCAAAGTCGTCGTGCGCTGACGAACCTGAGACAGGAGCGCTTGCGCGGCACCCAAGTCATCTGTCTTGAAATACAGGGCTTCGGTCAAGTGTGGAGCCTCCGGGAACTGTCTGGTGTTAATTCAGCGATACGCCAGCGAAGGCCGCAATTGCCTGCGGGTCCCAGCCGGTGAACATCTGTTCGCGGCCATCCGGCAAACGGACAAAGAAACCGGGCGTACCCGCAAGTCCAAGCGCGCGCATGGCCGCCGTGTTGACCCGCATGTCGTTCTGGTACGTGCCGATTGCAGCCTCGGTATCCGTAGTCCCGACAGCAATCCCGATTTCGTCAAACTCGCGGAGCGCGCGAGCGCCCGTCATCTGGCCTCGGCCATCCATCAAGGCGTGGTAGGCACGATTATAGTGCTCCGGCTCTGCTATAGAGAACGTCAGGGCCGTGGCTTCGCGCGATCCGGGACCAATCAACGGAACGTCCACCGCGACCACCCGCGTGTTGTCGGGCATCTGCGACAGGAACCGGTCCATCTGACGGTGCGCAATCCGGCAGATCGAGCAGTTGAAATCAAAAAATTTGTAGATCACGAGATCGCCGTCCGGGTTCCCGAAATAGCCGCCACGTGCCTCAGCCGCGGCTAAGGCTTCGGCAATTAAGGCTTCCGGCGCGGCGTCGGTGTCCGGGGCAGCCGTGGCAGAAATGGGAAGTGGTCGGATTTGCGGCACTGGCACACCTGCAATCCGGTCGTCAATCCAGACCGTAATGGCGCGGCGTCCGGAGCTGCTGACGACATGGGGGACCGGGAAGGTTTCCAGTTGTACGGACAATCCGGCATCTGACAGCGTGGCGACTGTGGCATCCAGTTCCTCGGCGCTGAAGCGCGCGTCGCGTGTGCCGTATCCCAACAGAACAGGCGCGCCGACTTCGACTGTCCAGTCTTCTGCACGGACCTCGCGCGGCAACCCGCCTGCAAAGGCAATGTAGCCTGCAGCGAGATCGGGGTGGGTCAACGCAAGCCCAAGTGCCATGGAAGCACCTTGGCTGAACCCAACAATGTAGACCTGTGCGGGGTCCGCTCCGGTCTCGGTGACGAGGGCGAGGGTTGCGTCCGCGACCCGGTCGCTGCCCAGGCGGACGTCGCCAGGGTCCACCACGATTGAGCCCGAGCTATCGTCGAGAGGGAACCAAGCGCCCCCTCCGCCCTCCACGGGCACCGGCCCGTTCAAGGCAACAAAGGAGTGGTCTGTGTTTGGCTCAATATTGACGAGTGTTTCAATCTGCTTGGCGTCCATGCCGTAACCATGGAGGCCGATGATGAGCGCGGCGCCGGGTGCGTCCGCCTGTCGTATGATCCGTGCATCGATCTCACCCTGATCGGTCACGAGCGTGATGATGTCCGCGTCAGATTGCGCCGCAGCCCCATTGGGGGCCAAGGCTGCGATGGGGATCGACAAGCCGACTGCTAGCAGAAGAGATATTGTTTTACGCATGTTCAACCCCCTGGGCGATCAGTTTTAAGACGGGAACTGACGGGCGTAGGGCGTGCCATTCTCAAGGAAGTACTTGAGATCGTCGATCCCGAAGCCCGCGAACATGAAGAAGCTCGTCCGCGCGAATGCGACAGCCTGCGGCGGCACGCCGGGTGCGGTCTCGAAGACGATGGAGACCGTAACTTCTGACGAGTCTTCATCAATCGGTTTGACGCTCCATTCGGCCTCGTTGGAGGTCACGAAGGGCGGCATGCCTGCCTCGATTGTGTACGCGTAGGTGAGATTGTCCTCATCGTAGCGTGTGATGATCTCGCGGGTCGCGCCACCAAGACCGGGGATGAAGCAGGCGCGCACGTCGCCGATTTTTCCATCCGTGTCTTCGAACTCGATAGACTCGATCACGCTCGACCATTCGTGGGCACCTGCGTAGTTCTCGGCAACCTCAGCCCAAACGGCCTGCGCCGACACACTGAACATACGGGTGTGGGTCAACGTGACATCGGCGATCCCGCTGTGCATCCCGCTGGAGTAGCCGCCAAATCGGTCAGTGAGGCTTGCCGCAGCTTCGGTGTAAAGCGCCATCACCTCTTCGGAGGTTTCGCCATCGAAATACTGCTGCCACGACAGGACTGCGCCGTCGCGTTCTTCAGCGGGGCGTACCTGCATCACGGCAAGGTGGTTGGACAAGCCCAACGGGTTGCCGCCGGGCAAGCTGTAGGCAAAAGACATTTTGCCTGCATCGTTCACGAGGATCGTTTCGGTCACCACCGTGCCATCGGCGAGGGTCAGGTCGCGGGACTTGCCGTCGCTGGACACCGAGACATCGGACACTGCGCCGATCATGTCATCAACGTTGGTGCTGTCGGAGACGAAGGCGAAAACATCAGCCGGCGAAGCGGCGAGTTCGACTTCGATGGCGAATTGCATCGGTGCCATGGTCAGTTCGTCTACCATAACCGCCCCGACGACACGCGGCGGCATATCCTGGGCGACCGCTATAGGTGCGGTGGCCGCGAGACTTGTGGCAACGGCCAGAACGGCCGCGGTTGTCTTGAGTGTGGAAATCAGGCGCATTGGAATCCTCCTGGTTGGGTACCTGCGCCCAAGAACTACACTAGTCGAAATTGCACCTCATGTTCTGTTTTAGGGCCACACTGGACGAAAAATGGAACGCTTGCTATGTATTGAAGTGTGACATCCACACACGAACAAATGTAGTCTCTAGGCCAAAGGTGATCTTAACGTTGTCTGTTGATTGGAACGATTTGAAGGTCTTTCTCGCTGTCGCGCGTGCGGGGTCAATCCGCGGTGCATCAGAGAGCCTGAGGGTCGCGCACTCCACTGTGTCCCGCAGAATGGATGCGCTTGAATTTGCGTTGAAGGCCCGTTTGTTTGATCGGACACCGGACGGCTTGCTGATCACCTCGGCAGGCGAAGACCTGCTTGGATCTGCCCAAACGATTGAAGACACAATGCATTCTGCCGAACGGTCCGTGGCGGGACGCGACCGTGAGCTGTCCGGTGACGTTCGCTTTACCCTTCCTCTACCGATGGCCGTGTGCGTTTTGACCGACGACCTGGCCAGCTTTGTTGAGCAGAATCCGCTCGTTAACTTGATCCTTGATCTGACCGAGGACCTTCTTGATCTGTCAAAGCGGGAAGCTGACATTGCAATGCGTTTTACATCCCAGGGTAATTCCCCGCCCGACTACCTGGTCGGGCGCAATTTGGCGACTCAAGCGTCCTGTGCCTATGCCTCGGCCGACTACATAGAGTCACATGTGTTTTCAGGATCTGATCGAAACGGACGCTGGCTTGGATGGGACGATGTGGTCGAATATCCAAAATGGGTTCATTCGGCCGGTCTGGAACCCATGCCGGTCATGGGCAGTTTCGACGACGTGTTTGTCCAGATGGCTTTTGCCAAGCGTGGCCTCGGTATGGCCTTCCTTCCATGCATGATGGGCGACTTGGATCCCGGACTTCAGCGTGTGCCCGGAGCACGACCAGTCCCGCATACGTCTCTCTGGGTTCTGACCCATCCAGATCTGCGCGATAGCGTACGACTTCGGAGTTTCCGAGAGTATCTCTACGACACCGTTTCCGACAAGCTTGATCTCATCGAGGGGCGCGGCGCTTAGCCTTGTGCCTCGCGAAGAGCATCGAGGACGGCACGACGGGTCAAAAGCTCAGGCAGCACGATCCCGTCCGGCGCGCCGGGCCCGTAGACCACATTGAACGGTATGCCGTAGCGGCCGTGGCTTGTCAGGTATGAAAGAATGCGATCATCGCGCTGCGTCCAGTCGGCCTGCAATGGAGCTACGCCCTCCGCTTCCAGTGCCGCACGGACATCGCCGTCGCTAAGTGCGATGCGTTTGTTGACCTTGCACGTGATGCACCAATCTGCAGTGACATCGACGAAGACAACCTCACCCGCCGAGACAAGGCGGTCGCGCTCCTCAACGGTGAATACTCCGAATTCGGCCGCCGCCAAAGAAGAGGCATCGGCCTGCGACGCGGTGATCACGCTGGGGCTGAACATCAGTGCCAGGGCGACAATGGCAAGAGTTGCCCCGATAACGCCGCCCCTGCCCTCGACGGACCGGCCTGCCCAAAGCGCCGCCCCCATCGCGACAAGGCCAACCGACACGACGATGGCAAGGGTCTGCCCGGAAACGCCAGCGATGACAAATAGGAGCCACACGGTCGTCGCGGCAAGGGCAAGCCCAAGCAGTTTCTTCATTGTGAGCATCCACTTGCCGGGCTTGGGCATCGACGTTGCAAGCCGCGGAAACAGGGCGACAAGCAGGAAGGGCGCGGCAAGGCCGGCACCGAGCGCGGTAAAGATGGTAAGTATTTCGAACGTGCCCGATGACAGCGCGAACCCGATGGCTGTCCCGACGAAAGGTGCGGAACACGGTGTGGCGAGCAGCGTCGCGAAGACGCCGGTCAGGAAGTGACCCTTGAGCGTGTCGGAATCGCCAATCTGCGCTGCACCGGACATCCAGTGTGGCAGGGGAATTTCAAACATGCCCAGCAGGTTGTAGGCGAACACCGTGACCACGATGGCCATGAAGACAAGGAAATAGGGGTTCTGGAACTGAATGCCCCAACCTACCGCAACGCCGAACGACCGCAGTGCGATGGCCCCAAGGGCCAGGACCCAAAAAGACGCCAGGATACCCATGGCAGACGCCAGGAATGACAGGCGGACCCGGGCCGGACTATGCCCGCCGTGAGAGACGACAGAGAGCAGTTTGATCGAAAGCACAGGCAAGACGCATGGCATCAGGTTCAAGATCATGCCGCCGACAAAGGCAATCCCAACAAATCCCAGAAACGCGAAGACCGAGATGCCAGCCGTCGCCTGGGTGAACGCTGTGCCGTCCAAATGTGCTTCGAGGCCGCGCGTACCATCCACAATGGTGAGTGTCAGGTTTTGCCCCGCCAGGTCAGCGGGCGTGCCTTCAAACGTCTCGGCCTGCAGTGTCGCGGTGAAGCCCAGCCCATCTTCATGCTGTTCCATGATAGGGCGCGAAAACAGGATGTCCTCCGGCCCTTCTACGATAACGTCAGGCGAGGTCAGCGGGAACACGGACGTGGCGCGTACTGCAATGCCACTCCCGGTGTCCGTGAGCGTGACGTCATCCAGTGACAACCCGGATTGCGACCCATCGCCTGGAACCTGAGATTGGTAGAGGTCAATCAACTGTGCATCCGGGCTTGCGGTTGGCGTGCCCGGATCGAGCGTAAGTGAGACCGTGGCGGTTTGCGGGACGCAAATTTCCTTGCAGAGCAGATAGTCCACCACCGCGTTCAATTGTACGTGCTGCGTCGGATCAGGGATATTCACACTGACCGGAAACACGACGCGTTCGCCGTATCCAAAGGTGTCGAGGTCGAACAGCGAAAAGCGATATGGTGCTGGCCATTGCATTACAGATGGTTCAGCGTTGTCCGAGCCCGACCAGTCTACCGTGACCGGGTACCCTGCATCACCGGGGCTTCTCCAATAGGTTTTCCAGCCGTCGTTGAGCCGAATGTCGACGCCAACCTGCAGCGGCCCATCGGCGGACGCTGCCGTCTGTGCCGCGATCAGCCGCGCACTCGACAGATCCAGTTCCGTCCAACCGTCATCCGCCTGTGCGGACACCCCTGAAAGAAGAGCAATCGCAACTGCAAACGATCTGAAAAACCGCATTGGGCCACTCCTGTTCTCGGGTAAGTCCTCTCACCCTAACGGACCAATTTCAGACCGACACGTATCATTATTGGAACTGGCTGGTGCAAAATTGGGCATAGCGCAGGTGGAGCTGTGCGCCCACATTGCCGCTATCGAGGTCCAAAGGAATTACGGCCATGTCCAAGCCACCGCTCATCTCAGTTGAACTAAAGACGCCCGATACCGCCGAAGGTGTCGCAGCGGATATCCTAGCTGGCGCGCGTGACCAGCTTGGCTTTGTCCCGAATATGTACGCAGCCATGGCGAATGCGCCAGCTGTTTTGGAGCAATACACCGCAAGTTACGGAGTGTTCCGCGAAGCTGCGGGTTTTACTCCTGACGAGCAGGAAACGGTCTTTCTCGCCATTAGTCAGGCAAACGGGTGCCACTACTGTATCGCTGCCCACTCCATGCTGGCGGACATGATGTCGGGCGTCCCGAAGGACGCGCTGGATGCGCTCCGCAGGGGTGAGACGCCTGCCGACGCCCGGCTTGGTGCCTTGGCCGAATACACACGCAAGATGACCCTCTTGCGAGGAGCGGTCACGCAAGAGGATGTCGACCGCTTTCTGGCCGCCGGCTTCACCAATCAGCACGTCTTTGGGGTGATCCTCGCGATCGCTTGCAAGACCTTCTCCAATTACACCAACCACTTGGTCGGAACCGAAGTCGACGCCGCGATGTCGGCCTATGCCCTATCCGTCGACGATCTCACGGAAACGACAGCTTAAGCGCGTATCCTGCGCATCTCCCCCTTAAACCTAGAAGGAACAAAAACATGCATGCAGAAATGACAAAACGCGTGAACGCGTCGGCCGAAGACATATGGGCGGCCTTCAACGACTGGGGCGGCATCTGGCGCTTTCAGCCATGGGTCGTGCGCTCTCCGCTGCTAAGCAAGAACAACGAAGGTGTGGGCGCTAAACGCCGCTGCGAGTTCGTCGACAAGACGTCCATCGTCGAGACAATCACGAAGATTGAGGAAGGTCGCGCCATTCACATGACGCTTAGCGAGACGCCTAAGCCCATGAAGGGCGGCAAGTCCGTCATCCGTCTTAGCCCAAGCGGCAACGGTACCGACGTCATCGTCGAAATGGAGATCGAGATCGGCATGGGCCCCCTCGGCGCGATAATGGGAAATCTCATGATGAAGCCCATGATGAAAAAGCGCGTATCGTTGATGCTGGAGAGCCTTGAGCATCACCTCAAAACCGGTGGAAAGATCGATAGCAAAGGCGTCAAGCACAGCTCTCCGTCTGCCGCTGGTGCCGTGCCTGCATAAGACATCAAAACGTAAACGGCGTGGCCGGTCGTCGCCGCGCCTACGATGGAGAACGTAATGAAGAAGATACTCGCATTAATTGGCGGCCTCGTCGTTATCGCTGTCGTTGGGGGATTGGGGTTTCTCAGTTTCAGCCCCACTCTGAGAAGCGACCCAAGTATAGGCCTTTCGCCCGAAACGCATGCTTTTGGAGAGTTGGACGTCCGGGATTTCACTGACAAACCGCTCGGCGCTGAGGTAAAGGTGTTCCTGCCGATAACACCGGCTGAGGCAATGGTGATCGTCGCTGCGTTCGAAGAGTACGCCGAATGGGTTTCCCCTCCACCGGAGAATGTTGTGATTGATAACTCCGCCAGAGAAGCTGGGGATTTTGGGGTCGGTTCGCTTGTGTCGTACAAGGAAGGCGAAACAGACGAAATCGAGTACCTTGATCCAGAGTCTTCCATGGTCGCGAAGCCGCTTTGGGCACCTGATGCGTTTGAAGGCCACCGTGGGGTCGTGATCGTTACTCCTGCCGAAGGCGGCTCAATCATGCATATGCGTCGGTATTTTGAGACCACGAGCATGCAGGGCTGGATGATGTCGAAAATGATGCCAATGTTCATGGAAGGCAGCGCCGAAAACCTCGCAGAGATCTATGGCGGTGAAGTTCTTTGAATGTGACCGCGCAGGTTCCCGTAGGAGAAAATACCGTGCCGCGTCGATCAAGCGCGGCATGGCTTTTGATTTGGCGCGGCAATTCCATTCCGCACGAATAGAGGACAGACGGTTAACTTCCTCAAGGATCCCCGCCAGATCGGTGCCATTCAACGACTGCTTCGATGACATGCGCTGCATCGCACCAGAAAGTGTGCTGCAGCTGCGAAGGCATGCCGCGTCGGCAAAGGTCAAGTATGCAAGGTCGGTTTTGTCCCGCGAGGCAGCCTTTCGTACTCGTTCCACTGAACGGCCATCACTCAACCGGAGATCGCTTCACATAACACCGCTTCAGCGATGTTCGCGGTTTGTTTTGCCGGTAGTAAACACCCCGAGGTTGTTGAACACCTGCGTCGATAGTATTTCGTAGTTTTAACAAAACTGGGGCTAGTCGCTCCACCTAACAAACTCTCTCCAGAGGTTTGTGCGAAACATGAAGCTGATGAATGCAGGAGGCTTAACTATTCATTCGATCTGGCTTTCCTGACTGTACTTCCGGGAATGAGCCGAAATCCGACGTCCTTTGTGGATTTTGTCGGTTCACCATTTATCTGAGCTAACACCATCTCGGCAGCGATCTGGCCAATTCTGAGGTGAGGGACCGCGATTGATGTCAGCCGATAAGGTTGTATTGCTGCAATTGGCAGGTCGCCCCATCCTGCGATACCGATGTCGTCAGGGACGCTCATGCCGATCTTCTGCGCATACTGCAGGCCTCCTATCGCCATATTGTCGTTCTGATAATAAATGACTTCGACATCGCGATGGGCTGCCAGCAATTGTTCGGTGCCGTAAAACCCGGTGTAGAAACCTGGGGTGTCTTTAAGAAGAAGCTGTTTTTCAAGTCGCCCGTTTGCGTCTTCAATTGCTTTCGAGAATCCATTGAGCCGCGCAGTTGCTGCATTTGCCACATCATGAGATGTGCCGACATAGCCAAACTTTTGGTACGCCATTCCTGCAAGGTAACGGCCCATACTATAGCCGCTGTCAAAGTGGTTCAGCCCAACACACATATCTAGAGGGCTGGAATTGAAGTCCCATATTTCGACCAAGGGAATTCCAGCGCCGCGCAGCATCTGAATGGCTTTTTGGCTATGAGAACGGCCTGTTATGATCAGCCCAGCGGGCTGCCAGGACAAGACGGTTTCTATCCATTTTTCTTCATGATCGATCTCGTGTTCTGTCAGGCCCAGAACGGTCTGGTGGTCGAACGCACCAAGCTTGCGGTCGATGCCCTCGAGAACCTGAGCGAAGATTTCATTGCCAAGTTCCGGGATGCTGACGCCGACAAAAGTCGATTTTTTGTCACCGGCAAAAACCGTTGCCAAACGATTCGGTAGGTATCCCAGACGATCCACTTCGGCCATGACCTTGGCACGCGTTTTTTCTGAGAAGCCCCCTTCATCTCGCAAGACTCGACTTGCAGTCATCTTGGAAACGCCTGCGGCCTTCGCCACTTCCGCGAGGCTCACCTTATTGTTTTTACTTATTTTATCAGGGTCGCTGCTCATTTACGTTACGGGTAACTCTTTTTTGTTGACATTCGCATTGCCTAGGCGAATGCTAGCGTAACGTTACGGGTAACTCAATACGGTGTTGAGGAGCATCAGGGTCACCCAGGTCCAGGAGGAGGCAGCCGTGCCCGGCACTGCGCAAAACAATCTGTTCTTTGACGGGATAAAGAAGCATTTCGGAGGCACCTATGCGCTGCGGGATGTGTCGCTGAACGTTGAACGCGGCGAGATCGTTGCGCTGCTGGGTGAAAACGGGGCGGGCAAATCGACCCTCATCAAAATCCTTGGCGGCATCCACAAAGCCGATGAGGGGCGGGTTCTGATCAACGGGCAGCCTTACGAACATCGTCCGGGCGGGTTTGGTGAGCGTCAGTCCGTGGCCTTCATCCATCAGGATCTGGGCATGATCGAATGGATGACGGTCGCCGAAAACATCGCTTTGGCTCTGGGCTATTCTCGCAAAAGCGGTTTGATCAACTGGAAGTCCGTCGACAACTTTGCGCAGGACGCACTGGACAAGGTCGGGTGCGAGTTCGACCCGACCACGCGGGTGCAGGACCTGTCCCGGACCGAAAAATCGCTGGTCGCGATTGCGCGGGCGCTGGCCGTGGATTGTGACTATCTGGTTCTGGATGAGCCGACGGCGTCATTGCCCGCAGATGAGGTCGAAAGACTGTTCGAAGCGCTGCGCCCTTTGAAAGAAAAGGGCGTTGGCATGATCTACGTTTCGCATCGGCTGGATGAGATTTTTCAAATTGCCGACCGGGTTGCTGTGCTGCGTGACGGAGAGATGGTGGGCCTGCGCAGCATCGACCACACAACGCCCGAAGAGCTGGTTTACATGATCGTCGGCCGCAAGACCCGGCAGGTGATGAAGCCGGACACTCCACCCGGTGCAACGCTGCTGGAAGTGTCGGGCCTGAACATGGAGGCGGCGCACAGTGTCAGTTTCCAAGTGCAGACAAATGAGATCGTGGGGCTTGTGGGCCTTCGCGGCGCAGGGCACGAAAACGTGTCGCGAGCCCTGTTCGGGTCCGAAGCGTTTGACGGTCAGATCAGCTTGCATGGCGAACGCCCGGATCTGAGCTCTCCGCAAACCGCGATGACGTCGGGGATCGGTTTGGTGGCACGGGACAGAACCGAAGAATCCGTCGCGATGTCTCTGACCATTCGCGAGAATACCTTCCTGAACCCTGCGGCCATCGGACGGTCGTTGCTGTCGTTCATGAGCCATCGGGCCGAGACTGAAAGCGCCGCCCGGATCGGCGCGGACGTGGCTTTGTCCCCCAATGATCAAAGCATGGCGATTGAAAGCCTGTCGGGTGGGAACCAACAAAAGGTTGTCATCGGGCGCTGGCTTGAAACCAAACGCAAGCTTTTGATCTGCGAAGATCCGACCGCGGGTGTCGATGTTGGCGCAAAAACTGAAATCTACGCGCTGTTGAACCGCGCGATGGAGGAAGGCGTCGGCATCATAGTCGTTTCAACCGACTTCGAGGAAGTCGCTGCCATCTGCCACCGCGCCATTGTCTTTAGCCAGGGTCAGATCGTGCGCGAATTGACCGGTACCGAACTGACCACTGAAAACCTGATACAGGCTGCCTCGGCCTCGAACGCCGTGGCAAGTTAAGGAATACGACTATGCAATCGCTTGAATCCAATGCGCTGGAACCGACCAAGGCCGAGTTGAAAGGCGCTTCGTTAAAGACTCGAATTCTAAGGTTCTTGCCGGTTTACGGGTTGGTTCTGCTGACAGGTTTTCTGATCATCCTGTTTTCGATCCTTCTGCCGAACACGTTCCCAACACTTCTGAACCTGCGGGCAATTATCTCGGACAAGGCGATCATTGCGCTTCTGTCATTGGGGGCGATGATACCGATGGCGGCAGGCCGTATCGACCTGACGGTCGGGTATGGGATTGTGCTATGGCACATCCTGGCGATTTCTCTGCAGACCTTGTACGGCATTCCATGGCCGATTGCGGTGTCGATTGTTCTGTTGCTGGGCCTGCTAACTGGATTCCTGAACGGTCTGCTGGTCGAAGTCGCTAAGATTGATAGCTTTATTGCCACGCTGGGAACAGGCACGGTCCTGTATGCGCTGGCGCTGTGGCATACCGGTGGGCGTCAGATGGTCGGCGCGCTGCCGGACAGCTTCTATGCCATCAACGGCACCTTTGTATTCGGCCTGCCAATCACCGGGTTTTACGTGCTGGGGATCACAGTCGCGATGTGGCTGATCCTGGAGTACACGCCCATCGGTCGGTACCTCTATGCGATCGGAGCCAATCAGCGTGCTGCGCAGCTGAACGGTATTCCGACCCGGAAATTCGTCATTGGCGCTTTTATGTCATCGGGGCTGATCACCGCCTTCGCAGGCGTGCTCTTGGCGTCGAAACTGCGGATCGGGCAAGCCTCGGTCGGTCTTGAATTCCTGTTACCTGCTTTGGTCGGGGCCTTTCTTGGGTCCACAACCATCAAGCCGGGACGCGTGAATGTTTGGGGAACGGTCGTGGGTGTCGCGATCCTGGCTGTTGGTATCTCGGGCATTCAGCAATTCGGTGGATCCTTCTGGGTCGAGCCGATGTTCAACGGTGTCACGCTGCTGATCGCAATCGGCATTGCCGGTTACGCTCAGCGTCGCAAAGGCGCCAAAAAGTAAACAGCATAAGGGAGGAGATTATGCTGAAACGGACTTTCATGGCGGTATCCGCTGCCGCGCTTCTGACAGGTTTGGGATTTCCGGTGACCGCCGAGACGGCGTTTGACGGCCCGACCAGCGGACCCAAGGCCGCCGAGGGCAAATCCATTGTCGTCGTCGCGGGCGATCTCAAAAACGGTGGTATTCTTGGGGTCACCAATGGTGTCGAAGAAGCGGTTGGAACCATTGGCTGGGACGTGCGTGTTCTGGACGGGGCCGGGTCCATTCAGGGCCGGACCGGGGCGATTGGTCAGGCGCTTGCCCTGCAACCCGACGGGATCATCATCAACGGCTTTGACGCCATCGAACAGCAGGCCGCGCTGGAAGGCGTGGTAAGCGCGGGTATCCCGATGGTGGCCTGGCATTCCGGCCCCAAGATCGGATGTGACGCGCCCGGAGGCATCTTTGCCAATGTCTCGACCGACGCTATGACCGTGTCCGAAGTGGCTGCCGAATGGGCGATGGAAGATGGCGGTGACGGGGTGGGGGCGATCATCTTCACTGACTCGACCTATCAGATCGCCATCGACAAGGCGGACCGCATCAAAGAAACCATCGAAGCCGCTGGCGGCACGGTGTTGGAATATGTCGACACACCCATCGCCGACACCTCGGCCCGGATGGGACCACTAACCACGAGCCTGTTGCAGAAGTACGGGGATCAGTGGACCCACGCGCTTGCGATCAACGATCTGTACTTTGACTTCATGGGGCCGGCATTGGCGGCGGCGGGTATCTCATCCGACGACGGGCCTCAGGCGGGGTCTGCTGGTGACGGGTCCGAGGCTGCGTTCCAGCGTATCCGCAGCGGCAATTACCAGACAATCACCGTGGCCGAGCCACTCAACCTGCAAGGCTGGCAACTGGTCGATGAACTGAACCGTGCCATTCAGGGCGAGGCATGCTCGGGCTATGTCACATCGCCTGCACTGGTGACCGAGGAAGGTCTGGCCAAGCTGGGCGATAGCAATCAGTTCGACCCGGACAGCCCTTATCGCGAAGCCTACGCGGAGATCTGGGGCAAATAACCGATCCGGTGGTCCTGGCCTGAATTGGCGAGGGCCCCGCTCGAAAAGATGACACAGCGCAAAGCCAACTCAGCGGTCTTTCGACCGCCATGGCGGAGCCTTGCGCAAAGGAGGAAACCATGAGCGAACAGCCATTGGTTCAAATGCTGGGAATAACCAAACGCTTTGGCGGGGTGACTGCGCTGCAGGATGTCGATCTGACGGCCTATGCGGGTGAAGTGCTTGCCATCGTCGGAGACAACGGGGCGGGCAAGTCCACTCTGATCAAGATTTTGACCGGGGTGTATCAGCCGACTGAGGGTCAAATCCTGATGGATGGAAAACCGTTGGAGATGGCCAGCCATTCTGACGCAATCGCAAACGGGATTGATGCGGTTTACCAGACCCTCGCGCTGGCCGATCATCTTTCCCCTGCTGCCAATATGTTTCTGGGCAACGAACTGACCAGGAACGTGTTCGGCATTCCGTTTCTAGACAACAAACGCATGAAATCTGAGGCCGCCCGGGTTCTGGAAGAACGTCTTGGTGTCCGGCTGCGATCGATGGATGTGATGACGGAAAGCCTGTCAGGCGGCCAACGTCAGGCGGTCGCGATCTCGCGCGCGGTCTATCACGAAGACCTACGCTTGCTGGTGATGGACGAACCTACCGCCGCGTTGGGTCCACAGGAAACCGCGCGGACACTGAAGCTGATCAAGGCGCTTCGCGAGCAGGGTCTGGCCGTGATCCTAATCTCTCACTCATTGGATGACGTGTTCGAAGTGGCCGACCGCGTGCACGTGCAGCGCCGGGGCCGCGCTGTTGGCGTTGTCAAAACTGCGGAGAGTTCCGTTCAAGATGTTCTGGGCCTGATTGTCGGTGCCCAGGATGCAGCTGCGTGAAGGAGAACGATATGTCCGCGGCGACGACAAACACTGAACAAAGAACCATCATGGACCGGTTGGAGCCTTATCTGGCCTTTATCGGGCCGATGGTCATGATTCTTGCCATCCTTATTTTCATGGGTATTGCCGAACCTGCGCGTTACTTCCGCCTTACCAACCTGAACCTGATCCTGCTGGATGCTGCGCTTTATATGCCGATGGCGATGGCGATGACTTTCGTCATTACGCAGCGTGGAATTGACCTGTCGATTGGGTCAATCGCGGCTTTGTCCGCGATCCTGATGGCCTTCCTGGTCAAGCAATACGGGTTTCCGGCTTGGGTAGCGGTGCCTTTAGCCATTGTTCTTGGCGCGTTAATGGGGCTGATCAACGGTTTGGTCATCACCCGGTTCAAGGTCCCAGACCTGATTGGCACGCTGGCCATGGACCTTGTTTACCGCGGTCTGGCACTGGTGATTGCAAAAGGTCTGGTACTCGCGCGGTTCCCCGACCTGATCACCGAAATCGGACGTGGCCAGATTCCGGGCTTTATTCCGGTGCCGGTGGTGCTGGGCTTGATCACAATGGCCATCGGCTATGTCGTGCTGACACGCACCTATTTCGGGCGCTACACGATTGCTATTGGCTCGAACCCGGAAGCCAGTGAAATGACCGGCGTGGCCGTCGACCGCCACAAAATCTATGCCTATGTGCTGATGGGCGCGGCGGCAGCGATGGCGGGTGTCATGCTGACCGGCAAACTGAACGCCATTCAGGCGACCTCGGCCCCGTATTTCAACCTGCACGTCATTGCGGCGGTTGTTGTGGGCGGCACCTCGCTGTTTGGTGGGCGCGCCTCGATGCTGGGCTCGCTGGCAGGTGTGCTGCTGCTGTCGATGATGATCAATGCGCTGGTGACCTTGCGCATTGAATTCTTCTGGCAATCGGTCGCCTCGGGCGTGGTGATCGTCAGTTCGGTCGCGCTCTACACGTGGATGCAGAAGAAAGATCGTGATGGTGCCCGCAGCCTGCTGGCCGGGTTGCGCACCAAAGAGGCGCAGAAACTGATCCGTTTCTCCGCCGCGCTGATCGGAGCCCTGATCCTGTTGCTGGCCCTTGGGGCCGGGCTGGCAACCGAGCCTGCGCCAAGCGGCTAAGGCAAAGAAGTGGTGCGCCGGGAGGTAGGAGTCCCGGCGCACCTGCAAGACCCCACAATGTTCGCGAAAGGGAGGACTCACCGTGAAACAATTCAACAAAGCACTGCTAACGACAAGCGCGTTTTGCCTGTGCGCCACTGCGGCCTTTGCCGACGGGCACGGAAAACTACCGCTGAAAGAGCTGCCGGGTATCGAAGATCGGGATTATTGGGTGCCGGGCGAGGTAAATGCCGACGGCAAGCTGGAGGCCTTGCAAGCCACCACGGGGGCCGAGGCGGTCAAATACTCGGGTACACAGGACGGCCCACTGCAGATTGCCCTTATATACCCCTCTGCGGATACATCTGACTTCTGGGCGCGCAACTATCTTGCGATGACAAAACGTCTGGATGAGCTGGGCATCGAATATGAAACGACCGAGTTCGCAAGCCGGCAGATCGAACACAGCTTGCAATCGACCTATGCCAATCAGGTGGTGCAGGATTCCGACCTGTATGACTTTGTCATCTTCGGCCCCTCTGAACTTGCCATTCAGGCAGACAACATCGACAAAATGGCCGGCAATGACGAGTTTGCCACATTCGTGTGGGCATTTCACACGCCGCCCAAGGATCTGAAAAACCAGCCTGATGCATGGTTCGACTTCAGTTCGGCTGCCGGGGCGCTAACCATGTGCGACTATATGCTGGAACGTCTGGGCAGTGACGTGACCATGGCGATGAACCGTGGAATTCCGGGGATCACTGATGACCAACGCTCAGGCGATTTCAAAGCCTGCGTTGAAGAGAAGGGCAACTGGACCACTGTCTATGAACATTATGGCGAGTACCAGCGCGAAGGCGGCTTCGAAGGTACCAGTCTAATCCTGCAGGCCTATCCCGAAGCCACGATCATCCACAACGCCAACACCGCGATGGCGATGGGGTCGGTCGAAGCACAGGTTGCTGTTGGCAAGGAAAAGGATGTGTTCTCGACCGGTTGGGGCGGCACGGGCCTCGAGCTGGACGCGATCCGCCGGGGTGAGCTGGATGCAACCCCGATGCGCATGGGTGACGACGTGGGCGCCGCAACGGCCGAGGCGATCAAGGCGCATATGGAAGGTCGCCAGGACGAACTGCCCTTTGTCTTCCTTGGTCGGATCACAGTCGCGCATGACCAAATGAGCCCCGAAGAACTGGATGCACTGGAACAGGAAGCGTTCCGGTTTTCGGGTGTTGGCGCGCTGGAGCGCTAAACGGGCTGGGCGGGGAATCCCGCCCATACCCACCCGGTTCAATCCGAATTGGGGATTGACGTTTGCTTGAGCGGTTAATAACGATGTGACCGGTCACATAAGAAAAAAAGATGATGTGGAAAGGGATCCAAGATGGCGCAATCCATGATGCTGATCGAAAAATGCAGCCATTGCGTAAGCTGGTACGATATTGAAACAGCGGCCCGTCAGGGCCGCTTGGATCTGCCGCATTTCCCTCATGAGTTCGTGGTCGATGATGACTTTCACTATGCCTATGTCGGACATTACGGAGTGCAAAACTCAGGCATCGACGGCACCGATGGCCGTTCGGTCATAGTGATTGATATCCGTAAGCAGGAAATCGTGCACAGCTATGATCTGGGTGAACATGCGCGCCCGCATGGGATCGGTCTTGACGGTCAGGGCCGGCTTTATGTGCTTTCGGAATGGACCGGACATCTGCTGGTCAAAGAAAACCCGCGCGCCTTCGATCAGGGCTGGGATCACATCACGCCAACCGGCGGCACCAAATGCCATCTGTTTGCGCTGACCAAGGATGGGCATACGGCCTATTCAATGAACCTGACTTCGGGCGATGTGACCGTGTTCAATCCCTATGATGCGTCGGTCGCGCCGATCTCGATCAAGACCGGTCAGAAACCCGAAGGCCGTTGCCTGCGGGAAGAGGCGCAGACGCTCTATACCTCGCAGCGTATCTCGAACACCGTGGCTGTGATTAACACCGAAACGCTTGAGATCGAGCGCACCTTTCCAACGCCGGATGATCCCTGTCGCATCTATTACGACGAGAAACGCAACCGGCTGGTGACAATGAACCATTTCGGAGGATCGTTCTCAGTATTCGATGAAGCCACCGGAGAGATGCTGCACGAACAGAAAACACCTGCTAACCCGCTGGCTCTCTGTATCGATGATGAGGCCGCCTTTGCATACATCGCCATCGATTGCGAGCAGGTGCAGCGGTTCAACCTTGATACATTCGAGGTGGTGCAGACCTTTGACACGGGCAAGGAACCGGACGTGATGGTCATCCTGCCCGACGGATTTTCCAAACACTGGGAGAGTGCGGCATGACCAAGCCTCGTATCGCTATTGTGCCCGGCGACCCTTCGGGGATCGGCCCGGAACTGATCGCCAAACTGCTTCATCAGGAGGGCGTGCAAGAGGCCGCCGACATCGTTCTGGTGGGCGACAGCCACCTCTGGCAGCGCGGCGCGGAACAGGCTGAACTGGACGTGCCGCTGAACGCGGTGGCCGAGGTGGCAGCACAACCGGGTCTGACTCATCTGGCGCTGGACACCATCGCGCCCGAGGACGTGAAAATCGCCGAAGTTACAGTCGAGGGGGGCACCACATCGCTCCGCTGTCTCGACAAGGCGATGGATCTGGCGATGGCGGGGCAAGTGGACGGCATCCTGTTCGGTCCGTTCAACAAGGCCGCAATGACCGCAGCCGGGCTGAATGCCGAAGATGAGCACCGCTATATGGCGCGGTATATGGGGCACACCGGCTATCACTCGGAACTCAACGTTCTGGATGAGCTGATGACGACCCGCGTGACCTCGCATATCGGGCTCAAGGACGTGGCGGCCAATATTACCGAAGAGGGAATTTTGAAGGCGGTCAATCTGGCCAATGACACCCTGTGCAAGGCCGGGAAAACCCGCCCCAATATCGCGGTGGCGGCGCTGAACCCGCATGCGGGGGACAATGGCAAGTTTGGCCGGGAAGAGATCGATATTCTGGAGCCTGCCGTGCGCAAGGCGCAGCAGAAACAGTTGAATGTGACCGGCCCGTGGCCCTCGGACACGGTGTTCCTGAAGGCGCAGCGGGGCGAGGTCGATGCGGTTGTGACCATGTATCACGATCAGGGCCAGATCGCGATCAAGCTGATGGGGTTTGAACGCGGCGTGACCGTTGCAGGCGGCTTGCCCATTCCGGTCGCCACCCCGGCTCATGGCACTGCTTTTGATATCGCCGGACAGAACAAGGCCAATCCGGGCGCAACACGGCAGGCGTTTGATCTGCTGGTGCGCATGGCGAAAACGCATCGCGCCGAACGCAGCGCGGACTGAGGAGACAAAAATGACCAAGATCAAATCCGTACGTACCCGCGTCTGGAACTGGACGGGGCCGACGGTTCCGCCGACCGGAAACTTTTGCACGAACGCGTCTGACGTGCTTTGGGACAAGGGCGATGCAATGTCATCGTTTCGCTTCCATCAATGGCTGACCTGCGAGATCGAGACAGAAGACGGCACAGTGGGCATTGGTAACGCGGCTCTTGCGCCAACCGTAGTTAAGAAGGCCATCGACGACTGGTTTGCACCCATGGTGATCGGCGAAGACCCGTTTGACTACGCCTATCTGTGGGAGAAAATGTACCGCCGCAGCCATGCTTGGGGTCGCAAAGGGATCGGGATGACCGCGATCTCGGCCGTTGATCTGGCGATCTGGGATCTGATGGGCAAGTTGGCGGGCAAACCGGTTTTCAAGCTGCTTGGGGGGCGCACAAAGGAAAAGATCCCTGTCTACTACTCGAAACTATATTCCGGTTCGATCGAGAGTATGCAGGCAGAGGCGGAAGAGGCTAAAAAGCACGGCTACACCGCGTATAAGATGCGCTTTGGCTGGGGGCCCAAAGACGGGATGCCGGGCATGCGCGAAAACCTTAAACGCGTCGAGGCGGTGCGTGAAGTGGTTGGTTATGACGCTGATCTGATGCTGGAATGCTATCAGGGCTGGAACGTGGACTACACCAAGCGCATGCTGCCGAAACTGGCAAAATATGAGCCTCGCTGGCTGGAAGAACCTGTGATCGGTGATGATGTTGCCGGGTATCAGGAGCTCAACGCAATGAACATCGTGCCGATCTCAGGTGGTGAGCATGAATTCTCGGTTATTGGCTGCAAAGATCTGATCGCCAGCAAAGCGGTCAGTGTCCTGCAATATGACACCAATCGCGTGGGGGGTATCACAGCGGCGCAAAAGATCAACGCCATTGCAGAAGCATTCCAGGTGCCAGTCATCCCGCATGCGGGCCAGATGCACAACTACCATCTGACCATGGCTAATGCCAACTGCATGATCAGCGAGTACTTCCCCGTCTTCGATGTCGAGGTCGGAAATGAGCTGTTTTATTACATATTCGAAGGTGATCCAGATGCAGTCGACGGGTTCATTGATCTGGATGATAGCAAGCCGGGTCTGGGCATCGAGATCACTGATAAGCACCTCAAACACTTCGAGATTACGGAGTAACTCATGAGCTATACTGGTATCTGGCCGGTTGCGCCGACGCCGTTCAATGATGACGGAACACTTGATCTGGAAGGGATGAAGCGGGTTCTGGATTGTCTGATCGATCAGGGCGCGGACGGGATTTGCGTTCTGGCCAATTTCTCGGAACAGTTCCTGATTTCAGATGAAGAACGCGAGATCCTGACACGGCTGAGTCTTGAGCATGTCACCGGTCGTGTACCGATGATCGTAACGATCAGCCATTTCGCAACGCAGATCGCGGTGGAACGGGCGCAATTCGCTAAGGATTTGGGTGCTGATGTCGTGATGATGATGCCGCCCTATCACGGGGCGCTTCTGAAAGGGAACGCCCAACAGACCTTCGAGCAGTTTGCTGCCGTGGGTGAGGTTGGCATTCCGATCATGGTGCAGGATGCGCCTTTGTCGGGTGTCGATCTGCCGGTTCCGCTGCTGGTGCGCATGGCGCAAGAGATCGACATGGTAAAGCTGTTCAAGGTCGAATGTCCGCGTGCCGCCAACAAGCTGCGCGCGCTAATCGCAGAAGGCGGTGATGCCATCGAGGCACCCTTTGATGGTGAGGAAGGCATCACTCTGTTGGCTGATCTGGATGCCGGGGCCAAGGGGTCGATGACATCGGGCATGATCGTGGATCAGATCAAGCCAGTGATTACGCATCACCATGCGGGTCGCATTGATGAGGCGACGGCGGCCTATGGGCGTGTCGCGATGGTGATCAACCACGAGAACCGCCAATGCGGTTGGCAATCGTGCAAGGCAGCGATGGTCGAAGGCAGCGTGATCCGGTCTGAATTCTGCCGCCACCCGATTGATCCGCTGCAACCGGCCATTCGCGACCGTTTGATAGACCTTTTGAAACCGCTGGACCCGCTGGTCCTGAAATGGGGAAAATAGAATGATCCTTGGAAAAAACCTGATCGACGGCAAATGGGTCGGATCAGACAATTCACGCGCGTCGGACGATCTGGACGGACAAAGCTTTGCGCAGGCGACAGCGTCGCAGGTGGATGAAGCCTGCAAGGCCGCACGCCGGGACTTTCGCGCATACTCTGCCAAATCGCGGGCCGAGCGTGCCGCGTTTCTGCGCACGATTGCGGATCAAATGGATGTGTTGGGGGATGAAATCACCCAGACAGGCATGGCCGAAACCGGCCTGCCCGAGGCGCGTTTAGTGGGCGAGCGCGGCCGGACCACCGGCCAGCTGCGCATGTTCGCTGACCTGATTGCAGAGACAGAATATCTCGATATCCGCAAAGACGGCGCACTTCCTGATCGGACGCCACTCCCCCGTCCTGATCTGCGCCTGACGCACAAAGCCATCGGCCCTGTCGCCGTCTTTGGTGCGTCGAACTTCCCGCTCGCCTTTTCTACGGCGGGCGGTGATACAGCCTCGGCTTTGGCGGCGGGATGTCCCGTCATCGTCAAGGGGCACAGCGCCCATGCGGGCACCGCTGAGCTTGTGGCGCAAGCCATCGCAAAAGCGATTGAGATCTGTGGCATGCCCTCGGGCACGTTCCAGATGGTACAAGGCTCGGGGCGTGAGGTCGGGTCTGCGCTTGTCCAGCATCCTGACATTCGGGCGGTTGGCTTTACCGGATCGCTGGCCGGTGGACGCGCTCTCTATGATCAGTGCCATGCGCGTCCGCAGCCTATCCCATTCTATGGTGAGCTGGGCTCGGTCAATCCAATGTTCTGCCTGCCTGCCGCGATGGCTGCCCGCGCCGCCGAAATCGGGGCAGGGTGGGCCGCGTCCCTGACAATGGGCGCGGGTCAATTCTGCACCAATCCCGGAGTCGCTGTCATGCTGGCCGGACCTGAGTCTGACGCGCTGGAATCGGCTTGTGCGGCCGCGCTGAATGGCACGGCTGAACAGAAGATGCTGACCGACGGTATCCACGAGGCATATGAGCAAGGTGTCCGTGAGTTCCGCGATCTGATGGTCGAGGTTACGTCTTGCGGGGCGGCAACCGGCAAACGCGCGGCTGTTCCGGCGCTGTTCAAAGTCACTGCCAAGGAATGGATGGCAAATCCAAAGCTGCAACACGAAGTCTTTGGGGCAGCGGGTATACTCGTCCGCTGTGACGACCTTGACGAGATGCAGGCCGTTGCTGAGTGCCTTGAGGGTCAGCTGACCTTGACTCTACACTTGGAGGACGCAGACGCAGACCTTGCCAGCAGCCTGATGCCGGTGCTGGAAGAAAAGGCAGGCCGTTTGCTGGCCAATGGCTTCCCGACGGGGGTCGAGGTGTGTTCTTCGATGATGCATGGCGGGCCTTATCCGGCAAGCACGGATGTGCGCGCCACATCAGTTGGCACCCTGGGGATCGTGCGTTGGCTGCGACCCGTCAGTTATCAGAATATGCCCGCATCGCTTTTGCCCAGCGAATTGCGAGGCTGAGTTTCTGAGATTGTGACCGGGAACAAGGTGGTCTAACTTCTGCCCAAAGGCGGTGGTTGCATGACGAACAAGAATCCCGGTCGCACGCATGTCACGATGCGAGACGTCGCCAAAGCGGCAGGCGTTTCACGGATGACAGTCAGTCGGGCACTGAAGAAAAACAGCCCTATTTCCAAAGAAACGCGGGACCATATTCTGCAAGTCGTCAAGCAGATGAATTACGTGCCCGATCAGATGGCAGGTTCCCTGACGACCAAGAAATCCGGCTTTGTTGCGGTACTTTTGCCCTCTCTGAACAATCTGCATTTTGCGTTAACGGTTCAAAGCCTGACGGAAGAGTTGGAAAAGGTGGGTCTTCAACTACTGCTAGGGCACACCGACTATTCGGCGGAGCGCGAGGAGCAGTTGGTCGAAACCATGTTGCGCCGCCGCCCTGAGGCGATCGTGTTATCTTATGATGGCCATACACAGCGCACGCTTGATTTGCTGGCGGACGTATCGGTGCCCATCGTGGAAATCTGGGAAAAACCGAAACATCCCATTGCGCACACGGTTGGGTTTTCGAATTCCAAAGCCGCTTGTGACATGACGACGGCGCTGATTGAGCGCGGCTTCAAGAACATCGTTTTTCTTGGCGAGGAGCAGGATGATTGGACCCGAGGCGCCGCACGCCGGGATGGTTTCGAGCAGGCCATGCGCAGTGCGGGGTTGGACGCCGACGCTCAGATCATGTTGGGGACACCGCCGCTGACTATCGAAAACGGTGCTGCAGCAGTTGACGTTATTCTGGAACAGTATCCGCAGGTGGAGTGCGTGTTTTGCGTATCGGACATGGCGGCCTTTGGTGTTCAGAGCCGCCTTTTGCAAATTGGTAAATCCGTGCCAGAGGATATCTCTGTCGTTGGGTTCGGCAATTTCGAGGTGTCGCGGTTCAGTTCCCCCTCGATCTCCACCGTCGTCGTTGATCCGATCGAAATCGGGAGGCAAACCGGCAAGCTTATCTCGCGCCTTTTGAACGAGGAAGAAAGCCCAACAGATTCGCCTTGCCACGTAACGCTGACACCGCGTGTCGAGTTTCGCGAAAGCTGCAAACCCCTTTAATTTTCTAAACCATTGATAAAATTAAATATAATTTACTATGTGACCGGTCACATAGCTGATAGTGTGACCGGTAACAAAGGGTGGAGGAACAATGCCCCGGATACGGTTGGAGGGCCTCGTGAAACGGTACGGGGACTTTGAGGTTCTGCATGGAATTGACCTCGAAATGGAGGAGAATGAGTTCACGGTTTTTGTCGGGCCGTCCGGCTGCGGGAAGTCCACGACACTTCGCATGATCGCCGGGCTCGAGACGGTCTCGGACGGTGAGATTTTCATTGATGAAAAACCAGTCAGTCATCTAGAGCCCAAGGCCCGCGATCTGGCGATGGTGTTTCAGGACTATGCGCTCTATCCGCATCTCGACGTGGCGCGAAACATGTCCTTCGCGTTGCGGCTGCAGAAAGTTCCAAAGGCTGAGATTGACAGGAAGGTGGGCGAGGTCGCCAAGATGCTGGGCCTCACCGATTACTTGCATCGCAAACCGGGCGAGTTGTCAGGCGGACAGCGCCAGCGTGTCGCGATGGGGCGGGCCCTGACGCGCGACAGCAGCACCTTTCTGTTCGATGAACCGTTATCCAATCTAGACGCCAAATTACGCGGGCAAATGCGGGCTGAGTTGGCGCTGATGCGTCAACAGGTGCAAAAGAACATGATCTACGTCACCCACGATCAGATCGAAGCGATGACACTCGCCGACAGGATCGTGGTGATGCATGGCGGGTACATCCAGCAGCAAGGCACACCGGAAGAACTGTATAAGCGCCCGGCCAACAAGTTTGTCGCCGGGTTCCTCGGATCGCCCCCAATGAATCTTCTGGATGCAACGGTCGAAGATCGAAGTGGCCAGTTGTTTGTAACCGGGGCAGGTTTCGCCATCGGTCTCAGTCAGGAACGTCAGAAAACCCTGTCGGGCGCTGACCTGAGCAACGTCATCCTTGGTGTCCGACCTTCTGACCTAAGCTACAACCCGGATGCCCCGGAAGCTGCCAGTTTGGACCTGAAAGTTGTGGTGTCGGAATACATCGGCGCGCAGTCTGTTCTGATCTGTGACTGCGCAGGTCAAAAAGTTGAGGTCGAACTGAAATCGGACACACCCATCGCTTTGGGTGAAACTCTTCGGTTCGAAGTCAACGCAGACGCAATTCATCTCTTTGATCGCGAAAGGGAGGTCGCCCTGTAACAGCGGCCCAAGACCAGCATGGGAGGAGCAAATGCTGAACTTACTCAAACAAACCGGTGCGGGCGTCGCGGCCCTGACACTGACAGCTGGGTTGGCCATCGCCAATCCTTACGAACCCTACGAAGGCACAACGTTGGTTGTGAACTTCCCGGCCCATCCGCATTTTGATGCGGTCATGCAGGTGCTGCCGCAATTCACGGAAGAAACCGGAATTCGCGTGGAGGTCGACCAGCTTCAGTACCTGAAAATGCGCGAGAAGCAGACACTGGAACTGACCAAGAACAAAGGCGATTATGACCTGATCGCTTATGTGGTGTTTTCCAAGGCTGACTATGTTTATGCCGACCAGTTGGAGAACCTCGCCAAGTACTTCATGAATCCCGCGCTCGCAGATCCGGCCTATGACGCGGATGATCTGATTGATGGCTATGTCGGCAACATTGGTGTCGCGGGCGGCAGCAAAGGGTATCTGCCGGGACCTACTGGGTCGCTGTTTGGCATCCCCTTCGGGTCAGAGACATCAATCCTTGGGTATCGCAAAGACATTTTCGATAAGCATGGGCTTGAGGTTCCCGAAACCTACGACGAATTGCTGGAACTGGCGTGTAAAATACCCGAGCTGGAACCCGGCATGGGTGGATTGGCGTCGCGCGCGGCCTCGGGGCATCACGCATCCCACGCCTACCTGTTGCACCTGGCTCCGTTGGGCGGTCGCATCTTCGATGAGAACTGGAACCCGATTATGAACAACGCTGAGGGGGTCAAAGCCGCCGAAGCGTTGAAGACAATTGTTGATTGTGGCGCTGAAGGGGCCGAGACATTCGGCTTCGCCGAAGCAGGCGCATCTTTCCTGCAGGGCAATTCAGCGATGTTCCTCGACTCCACCGTCTTTGCCGGTCAGGTCAACAACCCCGAGAAATCAAAGGTTGTGGGCCAAATCGGTTGGGCTCCGCATCCTGAAGGCGCGCGCCGTGGCAGCCAGACCGGTGGGTTTGGCATTGGTATCCCGACAAACGCCCAGAACAAGGATGCAGCTTTCCTGCTGATGCAATGGCTAACTTCGAAAGGGGCGGACAAGGCAATCGCGATTGCCGGAGGTAACCCATCCCGGTTCTCAACGCACTCCGATCCGGATGTACTGGCAGAGCAGCCGCATCTTGAGGTGTTTGGCGAGGCGCTCAAACATGCTGATCCGGACTGGCGTCCGATCATCCCGGTCTGGGGTAAGATCAATGCTGATCTGGGGACAACGCTCAGCCAGGTTCTGACCGAAGATCTGGATATCCAGACAGCGCTGGATGGTGTGGCTGAACGCAGCAAAGCGATCATGGATGACGCCGGCTACTACACCTGGCAGCAGTAGGTTCTCCCCTGAGGTGGTGCCTGAGGGTTTGCTCGGGCGCTGCCTCCCAAGACGATACTCCAACAAGTCAAAGGGCCGCAGTTATGAGCGCTGTCGCACGGGCCAATCGGCTCACCCCATATCTGTTTCTTGCGCCTGCAGCGATCGTGCTGGTCTTCGCGTTGCTTTACCCGATCGGGTATATGATCTACGCCAGTTTCCTCGACTGGAGCCCCAGCCAGCGCATTGGTCAGGCCGAGTTTGTTGGACTAAAGAACTATATAAATCTTCTGCACGACAGTGCGTTCCATGAAAGCTTCTGGGTCACGATCAAATTTGCCTTTATAGTGGTGACGCTGGAAATGGCTCTGGGCGTCGGTCTGGCTTTGTTGCTGGATCGGAACATTCGCGGAATGTCTATGCTGCGGACTGTTTTCATCCTGCCCATGATGATCGCCCCCATCGTGGTCGGCCTGATGTGGCGCTATATGTATCACCCGACGGTCGGCATCTTTAACCGCACAATCAAAGGTCTGGGGTTTGACGAGGGTATTCCCTGGCTGTCGGACAGCACATGGTCGTTCATTGCGGTTGTGATTGCCGATGTCTGGCAGTGGACACCCTTTATCTTCATTCTCGCGCTGGCGGCCATGCAGTCGTTGCCACGGTCCGCGTTAGAGGCCGCCGAGATCGACGGCGCAAGCGAATGGCAGAAGATCACCATGATCAAGATACCGCTGATGATGCCGGTTTTGATCGTGACTCTGCTGTTGCGCCTGATTGATGCGTTCAAAGTGCTTGAGGTCATTCTGGTTCTGACCAATGGCGGCCCCGGCCTGTCCACCGAGATCATCGCCTTGCGCATCTTCCGCACCGCGCAGGAGTTTCAGGAACTGGGTGAGGCCGCAGCAATGTCGAATGTCCTTTTGCTGATGCTGATGGGGCTGACCGTAGGGATGTTCATGTACACCAAGGTTCAAGAGGCGCGGGCCGCCAGAATGCGTGCCGCCGCCGAACAAACGGAAAGCTGAAGATCATGGCTATTCAGACCGAAAAACAAAATCCGGCTTTCTATGCTTTGCTGGCAGCGCTGGTTGTCATGTCAGCGGGGCCTATCCTTTTGATGCTGGCGACGTCCTTCAAAATGAATGTCGACATATACGATGAAAGCGTGTCGGCCTTTTTCTTCACACCAACAATCAGGAACTATGAAACGGTCTTGTGCGACGTGCTGTGGTACAACCCGGATCACGTGCAGTATTGCGATCCAACCTTCGGGCGCGCTCTGCGTAACTCTCTGATCGTGGCGACAATCTCCACAGGTGTTACCCTTCTGATTGGTTGTATGGCGGCATATGCGCTGGTCCGGTTTCGCTTTATGGGCCGTGGTACGGTTTCGATGACAACACTGATGATGCGGATGGTTCCGCCAGCTGTGTTGCTGGTGCCGGTGTTTGGCATCTGGACGTTTCAGTACCACCTCGATCAGTCTTATGCCGGGATTATTCTGGTCTACACAGCGATGAACCTGCCCTTTGTTATCTGGATCTTACAGAGCTTCATCGTACAAGTTCCGATCCAGTTGGAAGAAGCAGCGCGCATGGATGGCGCGAATCCTTTTCAGGTGTTTTATCTGGTGGTTCTGCCGATTATCAAACCCGGCCTTGCTGCGGCCGCGATCTTCACTTTCCGCATCGCTTGGAATGAGTTCCTTTTGGCCAATGCCCTGCTTGGCAGATCGACACGGACCGTACCTGTCACCATCGTGAACTCGATCACCGAATATGACATTGACTGGGGTGTGATCATGGCCACGGGCATGTTGCTGGCCGTACCGCCGATCATTTTCACATTTGTGGCTTCGCGGCAGATCATCACCGGTATGACAGCGGGAGCGGTGAAGGGCTGATGATCGATTGGCTGCTTTCACCTATCGATCCAACGCGAGGACATGATGTTGGTTTCTTCCTGTCTTGGCATGCTCGGTGCATGGTGATTGCCTGGGGTGTGATTTG
Organism: Ruegeria sp. H3; assembly: GCF_056533095.1. NCBI lineage: Bacteria > Pseudomonadati > Pseudomonadota > Alphaproteobacteria > Rhodobacterales > Roseobacteraceae > Ruegeria > Ruegeria sp. H3. Next base: position 33,839 of record NZ_JBQFOD010000015.1, read on the forward strand.
TCCGGCCGCGGTCTTGGCTGCGCGTTACTTCAAGATCCTGCCCGGTCAGAATTGGCCACATGAGCTGGACAATCGGTTCTGGTGGTTGTGCCACTGGAAGGGACAGACCTTTGCTTATGTACTTTCACTTGTCGGGCTGGGGATGATCCTTGCCAGTGCCGGCGAACGCTCAGATGCGTGGCTGCATAAGGCTCTGGGCTATACGGTTCTTGGTCTGGGAACGGTACAGGTTGTTCTGGGCGTTTTCCGAGGCAGCAAAGGGGGCCCCACTGCACCCGCAAGCGATGGCAGCCTGTCTGGCGATCACTACGATATGACAGCGTGGCGGGTCGCGTTTGAGCATATTCACCGCGTGTTGGGATATCTTGCGCTGCTTCTGGCGGCACTCGCGATCCTCAGCGGGCTTTGGTCGTCGAACGCCCCGCGTTGGATGTGGATTATGATCAACGGATATTGGCTTCTGTTGATCGGTGTTGCCATTTTCTTGCAACGCTCTGGCCGGGCCCATGATACATATCAGGCGATCTGGGGGCCTGACCCATCATTACCGGGTAACAAAAGAGCAAAAATGGGATGGCGCACCGTGCGACCCGGCGACCAATTGAAATACCCCTCTAGCGAAGGAGCGGAATAGTGTTTGGCGTTTTGGAAGGCACTGGGTTCGAGGTCATCGAAAAAGAGTTTGAAAGCTGTTTCATCGGCCATGCCCGCGTTGAAAGGCTTTGGACAGGTGCGCGCTGGACTGAAGGGCCTGCCTGGTTTGCTGCTGGACGCTATCTCGTGTGGTCCGATATTCCCAACAATCGGATGATGCGTTGGGATGATACGGATGGTTCGGTGTCGGTGTTCCGCGAGCCTGCAAACAACTCTAATGGTCATACGGTTGATGAGCAGGGACGTTTGGTTTCCTGCGAGCATTTGACCCGCCGGGTGACCCGCACGGAACATGATGGATCGATCACCGTTCTAGCAGATGCTTGGGACGGCAAGCGGCTCAATTCTCCGAATGACGTCGTTGTCAGATCAGATGACTCAATCTGGTTCACCGATCCGTCTTACGGGATCATGATGGACTATGAAGGAGAGCGCGCCGAAAGCGAGATTGTTGCCTGCCATGTTTATCGTGTCGATCCCGACACGAAAGAGGTGACAGCGGTCGCGACGGATTTTGTGAAACCAAACGGTCTGGCTTTTTCACGTGACGGCATGACGCTTTTTGTAGCGGACACCGGTGGTACTCATGCGCCGGGTGGTCCGGCGCATATTCGCAAGTTCAAGGTTAATGGCGATGGGAAATCCCTGTCTGGCGGCGATGTCTTTGCCGAATGTACAAACGGGTTTTTTGACGGGTTCCGGCTGGACCGCGATGGCCGAATTTGGAGCTCGGCCGCTGATGGCGTGCATTGCATCAATTCCCAAGGAGCTTTGATCGGGAAAGTGCATATCCCCGAGATTGTCTCGAATGTCTGCTTTGGCGGCGCGAAGCTCAATCGGCTCTTTGTAACGGCGACCAGCTCGCTCTATTCAGTTTTCTTGAATGTGAATGGATGAAGGTAAACCCCAGCAAAGCAAAGCTACGGCATTTGGTAGCCAAAGTTATGGTTCAAATGCTGAATTGCGTTGGAAGCCTTTTGAGTCGCAAATGGCAAATCTTGTGCACTAGTAAAAAGTTGAGCGATTTAAAATCAAGGGCTTATCTGCCACCAGCGACAGAACCTTGCCATTTTCGCCTCACTTCCTTCATCAAGCACCTAGAGCGATTTCAATGCTACTGACTTCCCTGTTGGGAAATTCAGGACTGATTTGCAGATCAGACACCGAAATCGGACAACGTTGACCATTTCAGCGCTTACTTCAAAGCTAGGTTTCGGAAACTGAATGCGAGACGCAACATTGTCCGGGCCTTATACTCTACCAATCCGGGAAACGTGTCGCGAAAAAGCTGGGGAGTGCGAGATCTTATGGGGCAATCTGTGAAAGCTGACACTCCGGTGCTCACTTTGAGCAGCTGATTTCTGCACAACCGCGGGGCGGCAATAAGCTCTAAGCTGAAGTAACCTTGGGCTGGAACCATTGACCTGCATCAGCGGTCAACTCAGGCGTTGCAAATTAATCGATCCAAGACCTGAAATTTTTGTTCAACAAAACTTATGAATCGGCTCGATGAAGGGGACATTATTCGATTGCAAAGCGTAACGCAGCCCAGGTGGCGGTCCGGGTCGCCGATTTTGATGGGAAGGGATGTCAGGGTGTTTTGGCGCTGCATCATGAAGACAACCGAGAACGGCAACACGGTCAAAGAGTCTGAGCCAGTCAAGACATTTGCGACCGCACTGAGAGACCCTCCGGTAAAGCTTATCTTGAGGTCGCGCATACCAATTCCATCCAAGGTATTTCTCAGGTCGCGGAAAAGTGGGCTGTTCGCGGGCGGCGCGATCCAAGGATAGTTGGTAATATCATCGAGTTTCACCTCTTTCTTGCGCGCCAAAGGGTGCCCTATGCGGCAAGCAATAACATTTCGCCCAGGAAGGATTTGGCGGAACTCGTACTCATCGGACACGTCGGCCGGACGAACAGGGAGAATTGCCACGTCCAATGTCTCATTGGAAATCTTCGACAACAGATCGGCGGGGTATCCATAGGATTGATCGATCCGGATGTTTGGGTGCTCGGCCTGAAATTCTGCAATCACGCTCGAGATGACGCCGTCCATGAAGATCGGCGTACCCGCCACCCGCACCGCGCCGGCAAGGCCTTGCCGATATTCGTCCACCAGACGGCTCGCATGACGACCGGCATCCACAATCCTCTGCCCCTCACGCGCCAATGAAAGACCAAGTTCGGTAGGTTGCAGAGGTCGCCGTGCGGGCACGAACAGGGGTTCTCCCACGCGATCTTCCAGCAAGGACACGCTGCGCGAGACACTGGGTTGAGATTTGCCAAGCAAAACAGCGCCTTCGGTCAATCCTCCGGCCTCAACAATGGCCGCGAGAATTTCGAGATGTCGTGGATCCAACTTCATAACGAAAAGTTATATTGATGATCGAAAATTCAATCAAGACCGTAGTCCACACCTGCTAGCGTCGCATCCAATCCGCAATTTCGCGCAGGACTGGAATCCGCCCAATGGCCCCGAACATCACCAGCATCAATGGCCAGAAAGTCCGGTTCGGCGCAGGTTTGCGCAACGACATCTGCGCGGAGTTGGCGGAGCTGGGATCGAATAAGGCGCTGATCCTATCGACGCCTCAGCAAGTCGATATGGCAATGGAGCTTGCGACAACCGTTGGGGATCGTGCTGCAGGCGTGTTCACTCGGGCAACAATGCACACTCCGGTCGGCGTGACCGAAGAAGCGGTTGAACACGCTTTGTCAGTCCATGCCGATAGCATTGTTTCTATCGGTGGAGGTTCGACGATTGGCTTAGGCAAGGCGATTGCCCTTCGGACCGGTTTGCCACAAATCGCCATCCCGACAACATATGCCGGCAGCGAGGCTACTCCGATCCTGGGCCAGACTGAGGATGGCATCAAAACTACCCTGACAGACCCGAAGGTTCTGCCGCAGGTCATTCTGTACGATCCCGAACTTGTGGCGTCATTGCCGCCTGCAATGACCGTAACAAGCGCCTTGAACGCAATGGCTCATGCAACTGAGGCGCTTTATGCCAAGGATCGCACGGATCAGACCACGGAATTGGCGACCGACGGCCTGAAGGCGTTTGCAGAAGGCCTGCCGACCGTTGTGGCAAACCCCGACGATCTGAAAGCCAGAGAAGAAACACAGCGCGGTGCTTGGGCCTGCGGCACGGTACTTGGTCTGGTCGGAATGGCCCTGCACCACAAGCTCTGCCATACGCTGGGTGGATCCTTCAATCTGCCGCACGCGGAAACCCACGCAGTCGTTCTGCCCCATGCCATTGCCTACAACGCGGCGGGTGTACCGGAGCTGCTGGCCCCGGTGTCAGATGTTCTCGGCGGTTCTGGACCCGGGCAAGCCCTTTGGGATTTTGCCAAAAACATGGGCGCCCCAATGGCTCTTAGAGACTTTGGCCTCTCGGAGACCGATCTGGATCGTGCCACCGAAATCGCACTTAGAAACCCGTATTGGAACCCGCAACCGGTCACTGCTGATGGGCTGCGGGCGCTTCTTCAAAGCGCGTGGGCGGGCAACGCCCCAAGCGTTTGACTTCACCGTGTCAAGGGAGGGACACATGATCACACGACGCAAATTGCTGCAATCCAGCGCTGCAACCGGCCTCGGCCTAGCCGCCGGCACGCTCGCTGCGCCCGCTATCGCTCAGGGCGCCAAGATCAAGCTGGGCTATGTCAGCCCGCAATCAGGTCCTCTGGCCGCGTTCTCTGAGGCCGACAAGTTTATTCTCGACAATTTCGCCGCGTCCGACGCCGGTGCGAATTTTGAAGTCATCGTCAAAGACAGCCAGTCTAACCCGAACCGTGCAGCAGACGTGGCGGGCGAGCTGATTGTGGACGATGAGATCGACCTGATGCTGGTCGCTTCGACGCCAGAAACGACCAACCCCGTTGCCTCCACCTGTGAGGCGGAGGAAATACCGTGTATTTCCACTGTTGCGCCATGGCAGCCGTGGTTCATCGGCCAGCAGGGCAACCCCGGCGATCCAGCAAGTTGGGAACCGTTCTACTACGCCTATCACTTCTTCTGGGGCCTTGAGGATGTGATCTCGGTCTTCACGGCGATGTGGGGCCAGTTGGAGACCAACAAGCAGGTCGGTGCTCTGTTCCCGAATGACGGTGATGGCAATGCCTGGGGCGATCCGAATGTAGGTTTCCCGCCGGTTCTATCCAAGTTGGGATATAGCCTGACAGATCCCGGACGGTACCAGAACCTGACCGACGATTTCTCGGCCCAGATCAATGCGTTCCGCCAGGCAAATGTCGAAATTGTAACCGGCGTTCCGATCCCACCTGACTTCACCACCTTCTGGAGCCAAGCCAAGCAGCAAGGCTTCACCCCTAAGGCGGCGAGCATCGGCAAAGCCATCCTATTCCCGCAGGCCGTCGAAGCTTTGGGCAACGCAGGCAACAACCTGAGTTCCGAAGTGTGGTGGTCACCGACGCATCCGTTCTCATCGTCGCTCACCGGTGCGAGCTCAGCGGAACTGGCTCAGGGTTACATGGCCGCCACCAGCCGCCAATGGACCCAGCCCATCGGCTTTGTGCACGCGCTGTTTGAAATGGCCGCCAACGTCATGGGACGTGTTGATGACGCAGGTGATGGCGATGCCGTAGCCGAGGCTATCGCAGCGACGCAGCTGGACTCGATCGTTGGCCGGATCGCCTTTGATGGAGCAGGCCTGCCACCCTTCGCCGCGCAGAACGTTGCGAAAACACCCTTGGTCGGAGGGCAGTGGAGGCTGCTCGACAATGGCAGCTATGACCTCGTGATCGTCGACAACTCTTCAGCACCCGAAATCCCGACCGCAGGTGTGATGGAAGAAATCTCCTGATCGCAATGAAACCAGCGTCCCGGACCCGGTCCGGGGCAGGAACACCGGTATGACCATTCTTTCTCTCAAAAACGTCTCGAAAAGCTTCGGCGCGCTCACCGTCACTGACGATGTCAGTTTTGATGTCGCGCAAGGGCAGGCCCTTGGGATCATTGGTCCGAATGGGGCGGGCAAGTCGACGCTGTTCAATCTGATAACAGGCAATCTGACCTCTGACGCGGGGTCGATCCATTTCGACGGGGCTGACGTGACGCGCGTGCCGCCCATGCAGCGCTGCTTGTCGGGTATTGGGCGCTCGTTCCAGATCCCTCAGCCGTTTGATCATCTGACGGTGTTCGAAAACCTGCTTGTGGCCGCGACCCATGGGCAGAGCAAATCGGAACATGAGGTCGAACAGGACTGCGCCCGCATTCTTGAGCAAACGGAATTGCTGGACGTGGCCAATGACACGGCCGGTGGATTGCGGCTGTTGCAACGCAAGCGGTTGGAGTTGGCCCGCGCTATGGCAACCAATCCAAAGCTGTTGCTGCTGGACGAGATCGCCGGAGGCCTGACCGACGCGGAATGCACCGCGCTGATTGACACGATCAAAGGGCTGCATAGCAGCGGCGTCACGATCATCTGGATCGAACACGTCCTGCATGCGCTCACCTCGGTCGTCGAACGGCTGCTGGTTCTGGATTTCGGCAAGGTCATCGGCCTCGGTGATCCGGATGAGATCATGAACAGCCGGGAAGTCAAAGAAATCTACCTGGGGATCGAAGTCTGATGAGCCTGCTAGAGACCCATTCACTGACCGCCCGTTACGGAGACTTCCAAGCCCTGTTCGGGGTGGATATCCGACTCGAGGAAGGCGAAGCCGTTGCCATCATCGGTGCAAACGGGGCCGGGAAATCTACCCTCATGCGCTCAATCTCGGGCGTTCTGACCAACGGAGCAGACCAAGTACGCTTTGATGGGCAACCCATTGGAGACCTGGCCGCCGACGAAATTATGGCGCGCGGAGTGGCCATGGTGCCCGAGGGGCGTCGGCTGTTTCCTTCCCTAAGCGTCGAGGAAAACTTGCTGATCGGCACCTATGGCCGCAAGGTATCGGGCCATTGGTCATTGCAGACAATCTACGACCTGTTCCCGATTCTAAAAGAGCGCCGCAACCACCCCGGCACAGCCCTGTCTGGCGGGCAACAGCAGATGGTGGCCATTGGCCGCGCCCTGATGAGCAACCCGCGCGTTCTGCTGTGCGATGAGATCAGCCTCGGGTTGGCACCTGTGGTCATCAAAGACATCTACGATGCCGTCCCCCGCATTCAGGAGGCCGGTGCCAGTCTGATCGTGGTGGAGCAGGACATTGGTCAAGCGATGAAAGTCGCGGATCGCGTCTACTGCATGATGGAGGGTCGCGTCACGCTGGAAGGTACCGCCGAGACGCTCAGCCGCGAGGCCATACACGACGCCTATTTCGGAGGAGCCGCCGCATGATCTGGATCGACACCATCATTCAGGGCGTTCTGTTGGGCGGGCTTTATGCGCTGTTCGCGGCAGGACTGAGCCTTGTGTTCGGGATCATGCGTTTGGTCAATCTGGCCCATGGCGATCTCATCGTCTTTGCCGCCTATCTGATCCTTCTGCTGGTCTCGCTGCTTGGTCTCTCTCCGTTTTTGGCAGCAATCATTGCCGCACCAATCATGTTTGGCGTCGGCTGGGCTTTGCAGAGACACGTGCTGAATCGCGTGCTGGGGCCTGATATCCTGCCGCCATTGCTTGTGACATTCGGTCTGTCGGTCGTCTTGCAGAATGCTCTGCTCGAAGGGTTCTCAGCCGATAGCCAACGTTTGCCTGCGGGTGAGATTGCAACGGCGTCCGTTCAAATGGGCGGTCTGAACCTCGGCGTACTGCCGCTGCTGACCTTTGCCTCAGCAATCCTTGTCATCATCGGTCTGAACCAGCTTTTCTATCGCACGGAATTAGGGCGGGCGTTCCGCGCGACCTCGGATGATGCGGTGACAGCGGGTCTGATGGGTATCCGGCCAGAACGCATCTTCGCCACTGCGACAGCCATTGCGATGCTCGTGGTGACTTTGGCGGCGCTTTATCTGGGAATGAGGGCGAACTTTGACCCCAATATCGGCCCCGCGCGCCTGATCTACGCTTTTGAGGCCGTGATCATTGGTGGCCTAGGCAGTCTGTGGGGCACTCTGATCGGAGGCGTCATCATCGGCGTCGCGCAGACTATCGGCGCAGCAATTAACCCCGAATGGCAAATCCTGGCTGGTCACCTGGCGTTTCTCATCGTGCTTCTGATCAAACCAAGAGGCCTGTTTCCAAGGGCGGTGGACTGATGGCTGATACTTCGATTTACCGCGTCCAAACTCAGACCCGCGCGTCCTACTGTGCCGGAGCCGTCTGTATCGCCCTGATCATCCTGTTCATCCTGCTGCCGACATTTGCCAGCCGAGGGTTGATTCAAGACCTGTTCTTCATCTTCACCATGCTGGTGCTGGCGCAATTCTGGAACTTGCTGGCGGGGTATGGTGGCCTTGTGTCCGTCGGCCAGCAAGCCTTCGTGGGCATGGGCGCCTACGCCATGTTCGGCGGTGTCATCCTTTGGGGTATGGACCCGGTTCCGGCGATCCTGCTGGGCGGCGTTGCAGCCCTGATTGTCGCCATACCCACGGCTTTCTTCGCCTTCCGGCTGCAAGGAGCTTACTTCGCCATCGGAACATGGGTCATCGCCGAGGTCATGCGCCTGCTGGTAGCCCAATGGAAAGTGCTCGGCGGCGGCACCGGCACCTCTTTGCCGCGCACAGCAACGCGCGAGATGTGGGCGACCGAGTGGATCCAAACCACGTTTGATGTTCGCGGTGCGGCGGCACGCGATATCCTGACCTACTGGCTGGCCTTGGCGCTGGTGATCGCAACGGTTGCAGGCATCTACTGGCTGCTCAGAACAAAGCGTGGGCTGGCACTGGCTGCGGTACGGGACAATGTCGAAGCAGCGAAATCCATCGGCGTCGATGCGGTGCGGATGAAGTGGTTGGTCTACCTCGTCTCAGCCGCCGGGACCGGGCTGACCGGCGCTCTGATTTACGTTCAAAAGCTTCGGATTTCACCCGATGCCGCATTCTCGGTCACCGACTGGACGGCTTATGTGATCTTCATTGTGGTGATCGGGGGCATCGGCACCATCGAAGGCCCAATCCTGGGCGTGCTGATCTTCTTCATCTTGCAAAGCCTGCTGGCCGACTACGGCTCCTGGTACCTCATGGTGCTTGGGCTGATCGGGATCGCCGTCATGCTCTTCGCACCGCGCGGCATCTGGGGGCTGATCTCTGAAAAAACCGGGCTTCAAATATTCCCCGTGCGCCGTCGTCTGGTGATTGGCGCGCAGTCGAACAAGGAGGATTGAACCATGAGAGCACTCGCATTTACGACCGCCGTCGCAGCATTAGGAACTGGCGCATTCGCTGGCAACTCCCTGCCGGGAATGACGGGTACAGACCATGTGGGATTTACAGTCCCGAGTGTCGATGAGGCTGTCACCTTCTTTCAGGACGTTATCGGCTGCAATGTGTTTTACCCGTTGGGCCCGTTCTCGGGCGGTGACAGCACCTGGATGGCGGACCATCTAAACGTGGACGCCAAGGCCGAGATCCCGACGATGCGACTGGTCCGCTGTGGCAACGGCGCCAATTTTGAAATCTTCGAATACACCGCGCCGGATCAGGATACGAAGCTGCCGCGTAACTCGGATATCGGCGGGCATCACATCGCGTTCTATACCACCGATATGGACGGTGCCGTCAGCTATTTGCAGGACAAGGGCATTAAGGTCCTGGGCAACCCGACAACCATGACCGAAGGCCCAAGCGCTGGGGAAACCTGGGTCTATTTCCTCGCCCCCTGGGGCATGCAGCTTGAACTGGTCAGCTACCCGGACGGCAAAGCCTATGAGGCCGAATATGACGGCCGCCTTTGGGACCCACGGTCCTGATAAATTCAAACAACAAGGGAGAGAGCTTATGGCCACCATCACAACGGATGTCCTGATCATCGGGACCGGCCCGGCGGGGTCCGCAACGGCGGCTTTGCTGTCGAGCTATGGCGTCGAGAACATGGTCATCAACCGCTATCGCTGGCTGGCCAACACGCCGCGCGCGCATATCACCAATCAGCGCACGATGGAGGTTTTGCGCGACCTTGGTCATGAGGTCGAGGCCGAAGCCTATATGCACGCCGCGCATCAGGATTTGATGGGTGAGAACGTGTTCTGCGAAAGCCTCGCCGGTGAGGAAATCGGACGGATGAAAAGCTGGGGCAATCATCCTCTATCCAAAGCCGAGCACCTGCTGTCCAGCCCGACCATGATGAACGACCTTCCGCAGACATTCATGGAGCCGATCCTGTTCGGCACCGCTTGTCGCCGTGGGACTCAAGCACGTATGAGCACCGAATACTTGCGACATGAGCAAGACGCAGATGGTGTGACGACGACGTGTTTGGATCGCTTGTCGGGCGAAGAAATCACGATCCGTTCAAAATACCTGGTCGGTGCGGATGGGGGCAATTCACTAGTTGCCGAACATGCCGGTCTGCCATTCGAAGGTCAGATGGGCGTCGGCGGGTCCATGAACATCCTGTTCCGGGCCGATCTCAGCAAGTACGTGGCGCATCGGCCATCGGTCCTCTATTGGGTGATGCAACCGGGTGCGAATGTCGGTGGCATTGGCATGGGTCTAGTCCGCATGGTCCGCCCTTGGAACGAATGGCTCATTGTCTGGGGCTATGACATAAACCAACCCGCCCCCGAAGTTGACGAGGCCATGGCCACGCAGGTGGCGCGCCAACTTGTTGGCGACCCCGAACTTGAGATCGAATTGATCAGCGCCAACACCTGGACCGTCAACAATATGTACGCGACCCATATGCAAAAGGACCGCGTGTTCATCATGGGCGACGCAGCGCACCGACACCCTCCGTCAAACGGGCTGGGTTCGAACACCTCGATTCAGGATAGCTTTAACCTCGCTTGGAAACTGGCGGCAGTCCTGAAAGGCCACGCCGGAGAGAACCTGCTGGACAGCTATAGCGAAGAGCGCGCGCCGGTAGCAAAGCAGATCGTCACACGAGCCAATCAATCCATCGGTGAATTCGGTCCTATCTTTGAATCTCTCGGAATGGCAGAAGGTGTCGACCCAGAGGTCATGCAAAGCAACCTTGAGGCACGCTCGGGATCAACGCCTGAAGCTGCGGCACAAAGGCAGGCCATTCGCGAGGCGATTGCCTTCAAGAAATATGAGTTCGATGCGCATGGCGTTGAAATGAACCAACGCTACGACTCCCGTGCGATTGAACCGGATGGTCAACCCAATCCCGGTTTTGATCAGGATGCTGAGCTGCATTACCAGCCCACGACTTGGCCCGGCGCGCGCATCCCACATGTTTGGGTGTTTGATCATGATACTGGGAACAAACATTCCACTCTGGATTTGTGCGGTCGCGGAGAATTCACCTTGCTGACCGGAATTGGTGGCGAGGCTTGGTTGACGGCGGCCGAGACCGTTTCTCGCGAACTGGGCATGCCCATTCGCTGTCACGTCATCGGTCCGCGCCAGACTTATGTTGACCACAACGGGGATTGGGCGCGCGCGTCGGAGATTTCGGATACGGGCTGTTTGTTGGTCCGTCCCGATCAACATGTGGCGTGGCGCTCAGCCGATATGGCTGCGGATGCCGAAGCCGAACTGCGTCGCGCGCTGACCATAGTCCTTTCGCGATGAGCCAATCTGGAGCAAACTTACACAAGTCAGGAGGCCAAAATGGACTCGCATGAGATGGGATACTTCACCGAGGAAAACTCGGCCGAGGTTGTCACTGCACGCAACAAAAACGCAGAAAGCGAACGGCTCAAGCAGGTGATGGAGGTCATCACGCGAAAACTCCATGAAGCCGTGAAGGAAATCGAACCAACGCAGCAGGAATGGTTCGAGGCAATCATGTTCCTGACCAAGGTTGGGCACATGTGCGATGACTGGCGGCAGGAGTACATTCTTCTGTCCGATGTCCTGGGCGTTTCGATGCTGGTGGATGCCGTGAACTCTCGCCGCCCAACCGGAGCCTCCGAGAACACTGTGCTGGGTCCCTTTCACGTGGGCGGCGCTCCGGAATACGAGATGGGGCACAACATTTGTCTCGACCAAAAGGGTGAGGACATGGTGGTGCGGGGTCGTGTCACCGATGTGGACGGCAACCCGTTGGAAGGCGTTAAGATTGATGTCTGGCAAGCCAATGATGACGGGTTTTACGACGTACAACAGAAAGGTATTCAGCCCGATTTCAACCTGCGCGGCGTGTTCACGACCGGTGCTGACGGGACGTATTGGTTCCGTGCGGTGCGGCCAAAGAACTATCCAATCCCGGATGACGGGCCGGTTGGCGATCTGTTGAAGCGTCTTGGTCGGCACCCGTACCGACCAGCGCACCTACACTACATCGTATCCAAAGAAGGGTATGACGACCTGACCACGCATATCTTTGATCCCGATGACGAGTATATCAATTCGGATTCGGTGTTTGGGGTCAAAGAAAGCCTGATCGCCGAATTCAACCGGGTCGATGATCCGGCGCGATCTGCGGAAGTTGGCTTTGAAGGTCCCTATTGGGATGTCGAATTCGACTTTGTCCTCGCACCGAAAGAGACCTGAAATGTCCGACCCCTGCATCATCTGCGTTGCAATAACCGGGTCCTTGCCAACCAAGGCCAACAATCCGGCTGTGCCCATAACAGTCGAAGAACAAGTCGAAAGTACACAGGCTGCTTTTGAGGCGGGCGCGTCCATCTGCCATGCCCATGTTCGAAACGATGATGAAACGCCTTCAAGCGACCCGGAAAAGTTCGCAAGGTTGAAAGAGGGGCTTGAGAAACACTGCCCTGGCATGATCATCCAGTTTTCGACAGGCGGGCGGTCGGGGGCGGGCAAGACGCGGGGCGGCATGTTGCCGTTGCGGCCGGATATGGCGTCGCTGTCGGTTGGATCGAACAACTTCCCCACGCGCGTCTACGAAAATCCACCCGATCTTGTCGACTGGCTCGCGGCTGAGATGGCCACTTATGACGTCAAGCCAGAGATTGAAGCCTTTGATCTGAGCCATATCTTGAAGGCGGCCGAGATGCACAAGAAAGGTCAAATCAAAGACACGCCGTATGTGCAATTTGTCATGGGTGTGAAAAACGCAATGCCTGCGGATCGCGAAGTCTTCGACTTCTACGTGAAGACAGTTGATCGACTGTTTCCCGGTGCGCCCTGGTGCGCCGCAGGCATTGGTGCGCAGCAGGAGGTTCTTAACCATTGGGCAATTTTGTCAGGTGGCCATGCGCGTACGGGTTTGGAAGACAACGTGCGACTGGATCGCAATACGCTTGCACCATCAAACGCGGCTCTTGTGACCCGGACAGCTGAAATCTGTGACCAATACAATCGGCCAGTTGCAACAGCGGCCCAGGCACGAAGTATTCTGGGCCTCTAGACCGGGTTTGCGCACCTTTGAAAACCCACAAACCCGGTCAAAAAATCAGGCCGAAGGCTCGGTTTTTCTACTAGGCAAGGTTTGCTCAAGTTTTGGCGTGATCGGGATATGCTCGGCGTCGTCACCCGGTGGCAGTTTGAAGGGGCCATTGGCCCAATCCGCCGCCTTCCAAGACTCTTTGGCGTCTTCAATCCTGTCTCGGGACGATGAGACGAAGTTCCACCAGATGTAACGCTCCTCGCTCAGGGTTGCCCCGCCCAATGCCATGAGACGCGCACCCTTTTCGCCAGCCCGAACGCTAATTTTATCACCGGGTCGAAAGACCATCATTTGCCCGGCTTCGAAGACGTCACCAGCAATCTCAACCGACCCTTCAGTGACATAGATCCCACGGTCTTCCTGATCGTCCGGCAATGGAAAATGCGCACCCGGCGAAAGAATGACATCGACGTAAAACGTCTCGGACTGCATCGTCACAGGGCTGGATTTGCCGTAGGCCGATCCGAGTATGAGCTTTGCTTGAACGCCCGTATCTTGAAGCTCCGGTAGCGCCGCGTTCTTATGGTGTTCAAAGTCTGGCGCCATGTCTTCGCGGTCTTTTGGCAACGCGATCCAGGTCTGAATACCAAATAACCTATTGCGCTTGGCCCGTGTTTTAGCACTGGTGCGTTCGGAATGCGTGACGCCCTTGCCTGCAACCATCCAGTTCACTTCACCTGGGTAGATCATTTGATGAGTGCCTAAGCTGTCGCGGTGCTCAAACTCGCCATCATACAAATAGGTTACCGTTCCAAGACCGATATGCGGATGTGGGCGAACATCTATGCCGCCTTCCGTGATGAACTCGGCCGGGCCCATCTGGTCGAAAAAGATGAACGGTCCGACCATCTGGCGTTCCGGCGCAGGCAATGCGCGTCGAGCTTCAAACCCACCGAGATCTCGGGCGCGCGGAATAATCAGAGTTTCAACACTTTCTGCCGAAGCATTTGGGCACTCAGGGTTATGCGTGGGGTTCCAACTCATGCATTGGGTCCTTTGTCTGTAGTTGGGTCTTGCCAAATGCGCCGCCGGTCAAAGGAAATGACCGGCAGCATCCTTAGGTACCTACGTTTCCAGCGCCGCGGTGACGCGATCCGGAGTAAACGGCATGTGGCGCAGGCGCTTGCCTTGCGCGGCATAGAACGCGTTGGCAATGGCCGCGGGCACCATCGGCGTGCCGACCTCGCCAACACCTACAGGCGGCGCATCAACCTCTGCGACGTAGATCTCAATTTCTGGCATCTGCGACGCGCGTGTGATCTCGTAGTCCCAGAAATTGCTCTGCACCACTTCACCGTTTTCGATGTCGATCTTTTCGGAAAGAGCCATCGAGATGCCGAACACGATACCACCTTCGATCTGATTGAGAGCGTTGTCCGGCGTGACAATCAGGCCCGCATCTATCGCGGCCCAGAAGTTGGTAATCTGGATCTCTCCACTGTCCGCGTCAACTTCAACTTCCGCCACACCTGCGGCCATGGAGGAGCTGTAGCCAGCGAAAGAAAGCCCTAGGTTTCGATCACCCCGATTTTGCCAATCCGACATCTCGGCCACCTTCTCAATCAGGTGTCGCCCACGCGGGTTTTCGGAAACAAGATCTAGCCGGAACTCCAATGGGTCCCGCCCGGCCTGTTCTGCCAGTTCATCCATAAAACACTCTGCCGCAAAGGCCGTGTAGGACGCACCAATACCGCGATAGGGGGCAAGGCGCGCGTGTCGGTCCATGATCAGGTGATCGGCGCGGAAATCCTTGATCCCATAGAATTTGCTCTCCGCACCCCGCATCGAGATCACATCGTTGGGGTTCACCGCATCCCAACGTACGGGATTGAAAAATCCGATCACGGTTGGTGTGGCGACCTTGTGATACCACCCGTCCAGTTTTCCGTCCGCTGTCAGGCCGGCCTCAAGCTTTTGGGCTGCAATCGGGCGGAAAGTCCCCTGCTTCACGTCGTCTTCACGCGGCCAGATCACTTTGACTGGGCGTCCAATAGCTTTCGAGCACAGCACCGCATCGCGCACATAGTTCTGCATCAGGGCTGTGCGTCGACCAAAGCCTCCGCCCATTGTCATCATGTTCAGTCGAACGTTTTCGACGGGGATACCCAAAACCTCGGACACAGTGCGCGCAGTCCAAGACTGAGTTTGCGTGCCCGCCCAAACCTCAGCACCTTGCCCGTCCGCATCGACAGCTGCGACAGCCGCCATCGGCTCAATCTGCGCGTGGTAGGCGTAGTCCGACAGATAAAGCTGCGAATACTGACGGTCAGCGTTGCCAATGGCGGAAGGGGCGTCGCCTTTCTCGGCCCAGGTTGCCCCCGACGCTTCGGGAGCGCTGACAGCGGCGGCGTATTCGGCCAGCGTCTCTTCGCTGTTTGAGGTCCGGAAGGGTGAGGTGGTGGACCATTCGACCTGAAGCAAACCCCGTGCGCCCAAGGCAGACCACAGGCTTTCCGCGACCACGGCAACACCGTCCGGTACCGTCACGATATCAATGACGCCCGGTACTTCGCGTGCGGCGTCGTCGTTGATGGAAAGCGGTACTTCGTCCTCGACTGGTGCACGTAGAACAGCCGCATAGGCCATATTGGGCAAATCCACATCGATCGCGTATTCAGCCTGACCTGTGCTTTTGGCCGGAACATCGCGACGCGGCAGATCTTGCCCGATGATCCGAAACGCGGACGGGTCTTTCAGCGGCACTGTTGCAACGTCTGGCACCTTCACATCTGTCAAACCGAGCGCCGCCAGTTCACCATAGCTGGCCTGTTGGCCATCGGGACCCAAAACAACACTTGGTTCGGTCCTAAGGCTGGCTTTGTCCACAGCCCATTCACGTGCTGCGATTTGCAACAAAACGTCGCGCGCCTGCGCGCCCGCCTTGCGCATCGGGTCAAAATAGAACTGCGTTCCGGTGCTGCCAGCCGTATATAGAACACCGCCAAACAGCTGATTTCCAAAGCGTCGATCATCAGCATTTAGCTGTTCGATCTCAACGTCGTCCCATGCTGCATCGAGTTCCTCAGCAAGGATTTGTGGCAGTGTGGAGTAGCTGCTTTGCCCCATTTCGGTCGAGGGGAAGACAACGCGGATGCTGCCATCGGCCCGGATCGTCAACCAATGATTGACATCCAGCGTGCCAATTGTGGCCTCAGCCCGGACGGATGATATGCCACCCGTACCGATGAAAAATGTCAGTCCAGCAGCGCCTTTAAGAAACCCTCGGCGGTTCACGGTCATGGTCATCTCAAACCTCCTTGGCTGCGCGTTCGATGGCTTTGAAAATTCGGTTATACGTGCCGCAGCGACAGAGGTTCGCGCTCATCTCATCGACAATTTCTTCGCGCGTCGGGGATGGATTGTCCGCCAGAAGTGCTGCCGCGCGCATGATCTGGCCCGACTGGCAATAGCCGCATTGTGCAACCTGCTCTTCGATCCAGGCCTTCTGAACAGTATGCGAGCCGTCTTCGGACAATCCTTCGATCGTCGTGACTTGCGCGCCCTCCACGTCGCTAACTGACATCTGACACGCGAAGCTCGCCACACCATCCACATGCACCGTGCAGGCTCCACACATGGCAGCACCGCACCCGTATTTCGTACCTTTGAGTTTGAGCGTATCTCGAAGGACCAGCAGCAACATTTCGTCAGGGGGGTTATCAACCTCTACGGGTCGGCCGTTCAATTCGAATTTGATCATTTGGAACAGTCCTTGTGATGCCTGATGTTGATGGGATCTTGTGGAGTGGATTTCGTCATGGCCTGACCATGGAGTGGTCTTGGTCGGCGTTGGTGACTGGGTGGACCATGGGCGTGACACGAACTTTCATTCCCGGTCGCAACGTTTGGTCGGGGTTTTCCAGATCTGCCCAGACACGTATCTTTCCGCTGTTTTCATCGAACCAGACCGCTGATCCAGTGAGCCGAATTGCCTCTGACAGAACCTGACCGATCTCCGTTTCAACATGGAACCAGCCAGATTTTGATAACTCCTCTGAGCGCGTGTTAGTCGTGTTCAGCCCTGAAACCCATTGGGCATAGGGAAGCTCGAACACAACGCGTAAGCGGTTCAGATTTACGAGTTGAAACAGGGGCGGGTCGCCGGAATTGAACTCAACCAGCGAACCCGGTCCAACACGCGGGTCTTCCACATGTCCCGAGATCGGCGCACGTATGAGGGTGTCTTCGTAGTTGGTTTGTGCGATCTCCAACTCGGTTTCCGCCAAGCTCCTTTCAGCCTCAGCCAAAGCTAGATTGGTTTCAGCGTCCAACAAAGCAACCTCTGTCGCCGCCCCGCGCGTCGAGAGTTGGGCTGCGCGTTCCAGCCTATCCCGGGCTTGAAGCAACAGAGCATTGGCCTTGGCCAGCTCTGCACTCGCAGCATCGACCGCCAGTCTTTCCAGATCGTTTCGTAGCTGCAGCACTGGTGTTCCCGCTTCGACATAATCACCTTGCTCAACCAGAACTTCTTCGACTATGCCCTCCGCCCGGCTATAGACGTCCGACCGCTCGACTGCTTCGATACGACCTTCAAACTCCGCACCACCCGCGGATGCCTGTTCAGGTGCATGGCCCCAGAACAGCGCCACAAGGACTGTGGTCGAAAGAAAGGGTCTTGTGATGACGAATGTCGATAGCATCTTAAACACTCTCATCATGGTGCGATCAGATGGCGAACGACCGGCCCGCTTTCGCGGGTATCGAAGGCTGCGACTCTCTGTTGAAGGTCCCGATCCTGATACGATACACGCTCATGCTGGGCCAGATGTTCTTCCCAAGATGAAACCATGAAGGCTTCGACCCATAGGTCAGGCTCTTCTGCACTTTGGAACACGCGCCAGTCATAGGCTCCGTCGCGCCAGCGCTCGCCTGACCACTCCTGAATTGCGGACAGGAACGCAGCTTCGTCCTCGGGTCGAATTCGATACTCAACTTCGATCATGACAGGACCGCGGGATGCCAAGCCGTCCTCTTCCAAGGCAACCTGTGGCGCAGGCCAATGCATTGAGGGCGACAGATCCAGATCTTCGCCCTGACCAAGCTGGAATTTGCGCGTCAGGATCAAGCCGGCGATCAGACCACCTGCTGCGATCAGCAAGGTGATCGACACAGATGTTGCCGTGGCCACCTGACCCCAGATTGCTGATCCAAACGCCATCGACCCGAAGAAAACCATCAGATTTACAGACAATCCTCGGGCCCTAACCCAATTGGGCAGCGCGGTCTGCGCCGACACATTGAACGTGGTGAGAACGGCAATCCAGCTAAAGCCACCTAACAGTGCGGCGATATAGGCTAGTGGAGGTGTTGTCGCCGTTGCAAGTATTGCCATGGCAACGGCCGTGCCGATGGTGCCGCCTGCAGCTGTCGTGCTTGCATCAAGCTTCGCTCGGAACTGCGGGAGGGTCAAAGCGCCCACAACAGCCCCAGCACCGATCAAAGTCAGCAACAAACCATACAGCGCCGCCCCGCCGCCTTCGATCGTCCGTACGACCAGCGGCAGCAAAGCCCAATAGGCAGAGGCAAAGATGAAGAAGGCAAAGGACCGGATCAACGTTGCCTTGAGTGGGCCGTTATGTGCGACGTGCCGCATGCCAGTCATCATCGCGTTGAACACGGGCTGAGATGTCTTCGATACACCGCCGTCATGCTTCCACAACAACAGAGCGCCAATGATCACGAGATAGCTGACCGCGTTGACCGCAAAAGGCGCCGCCAAACTGACCGATGCAATCAAAACGCCCGCCAAGGCAGGGCCGATCGCGCGGCTGATGTTGATGCCCATTGAATTCAACGCAATGGCTGGTTGCAACGCATCACGTGGCACCAAAGTTGGCACGATCGCTTGCCAGGCCGGAGCCATGAAGGCGGTGCCCGTTCCGATGGCCAGTGTGAACAGGATCAGCAGCGTCGGTGTTACCAGTTCAAGCTGAACCAGCACGGTGAGCACCGTCACCAGCACCAGAAGCACCACGTTCACCGTGATCAACAGCTTGCGTTTATCCAACCGATCCGCCAGCGTACCAGCGTATAAGGCGAAGATGAACACTGGCAGGGTAGTTGCCGCCTGCACGAGTGAGACAACTGCCGGAGATGAGTTGAGCGTCGTCATCAGCCACCCAGCGCCCACATCATGCATCCACGTGCCGACGTTGGAGATCAGGGTCGCGACCCAAAGAAGCGCAAACGCCCGATGTTTGAACGGGGCCCAAGCCGAGTTTGATGCCGCAGGTGCAGGTTTTGCGATGCTACCACTGGATGACATCTGCCAACTCCTCGCGGTTTCTTTCAGCGTAGGACCGTACAAACGGGCAAAGAGGCACAATGCGGAGACCCTTGTCGCGCGCGTCTGCCACAAGTTGCGCGACCAACGTCCGCGCCAAGCCGTGACCACGCAACTCTTCCGGGACAAAGGTGTGGTCCGCGATAACGAGGCTGGGCGTGACTTTTGACAGCGTCAGTTCCGCCTCGCTCACGATCCCGGACACCGAAGCGCCGTACCGTGCTTTTGTATCGCTTTCGCTGTAGGTGATTTTTAGTTTTTGGTCGTCCAACATGGGAAATCTCCTGAGGTCTTGCCGCTATTCAGCGGCAAGGCTGCCTTGGCTTTGCGTCATAGCACCGGGTGCACCGAAAATCGGAACGGGTGACCAATCTGGAAGCTCTGGCAGCGGGGCCGGCGCATGCGCCGCAAAACGGGCCTTGGCATGCACGATCTTGCCGCCTGTAAGTGTCAGGTCGGCCTCGATCTCGGTGATCTCATCCTCGGCGATCGAGAAATAATCCCGGTCGAGCACGGCGATATCCGCCCATTGCCCCGCCTTGATCTGACCTTTCTTGTCCGCTTCCCGGCTGAACCAAGCCCCGGCGGCGGTCCAGTGACGCAGCGCGTCGTGGCGATCCAAACGGTTCGCCGCACTCCAGATGACGTCTCCGCCACGACCCTTGCCAGAAACGGCCCAATGAATAGCCAACCACGGATTGTACGACGACACCCGCGTCGCATCCGTACCAGCAGCCAGAGGCACACCCGAGGCCATCATCTTCTTGACCGGCATGACCTCGCGAAGGGCGTCTTCACCGTAACGGTCGCGATAGGCTGTGGTTTGGAAAGCGATGCGGTTTTGATAGCTGATACCGCCGCCCAGGCGAGCAACCCATTCCATGGTTGACTCCGAGATCGTCTCACCGTGATCGAAAATCCAATTCAGCTCTTCCAGCCCTTTGTCACGCCCGACCTCTTCAATAAGGCTCAGCAACCGGTGGGCGCTTTCCTCGTAAGTACAATGGAAACGGATCGGCCAGCGGTTTTCGAACAGAAACTCGAGTACCGGCCTGAGGTCCCCTTCCATCCGCTTGGGCAGATCGGGGCGCGGGTAGCTGAAATCTTCGAAATCATAAGCTGAGGCAACCAGCATCTCGCCCGCGCCCACACATTTCAGGTAGTCGTTGCCTTCGTCTGGCTTGACGATGTCATTCCAGCGTTTGAAATCGTCCAGCTCAAACATCGGACGCTGCGCAAAAAGCTGATAGCCGATGCGCACGGTTTGCTCGCCGCGTTTGTTCAACTCGGTGATGACGCCGTAATCATCTGGATAGTTCAGGAACCCACCCGCGCAATCCAAAGCCGAGGTCAGTCCAAGACCATTCAGCGCCTTGAAATAGTGCTTGGTCGAGGTGACCTGCTGTTCGAAGTCCAGCTTCGGCGCCATGTCCAACAATGCGTAAAGCGGTTGCGCATTCGGGCGCGCCATCGCAAGACCTGTCGGGTTGCCTTGGTTGTCCCGCTCGAGACGGCCCGAGACAAAGGGTTCGTAGAAATGTTTGTCGATGCCGATTGCACGCAGGGCGGCTTTGTTCAGCCACGCCCGATCATAAAGATGCAACACGTAGACAGGCACATCCGGTGCGACCGTATTGATCTCATCAATTGTCGGCAGGCGCTTTTCGGCGAATTGATCGACGGACCAACCGCCAACCACGCGGATCCATTGCCCGGCAGGCGTACGCTCTGCCTGAGCCTTCAGCATACGCAGTCCGTCAGCAAGCGACGGAACGTGGTCCCAACGCAGCTCCATAGCGAAATTGTTGCCTTGTCGGATGATGTGCGTATGGCTGTCGATCAAACCGGGAACTACACGCTGACCGCCCAGATCAATGGTCTCGGTTTCGGGGCCCGCAAGCCCAAGCATGTCCTTGTCCGTTCCAACGGCGGTGATCTGATCCCTTGAAATCGCCACGGCCGTTGCTTCGGGCCTGTCGGGATCCATTGTCGTGATCTTGCCGTTGAAGAGTATCTTGTCTGGGGCGGCCATGGTGCAGATCCTTTGGCAAAGCGGGAGTGGTCTGCGCCCACCGGAGGGGCACAGATTGAGGGAGGTTTGGAAAGTCTCCCGCTCGGTTTCATGGGGAGGGATGAAGGGACCGAGCGGGCGTGGCGCGGCAGATTATTCTGCAGCGATACCTGCTTCCGAGGCGTGCTCACCTAAAGCCCACTTCGAGAAGCGAACCTGGATACCGTATGGCGTATGCGTTTTCAGGATATCCATGACGCCATCGTAGGTTTCGCCGCGTGCCCAGTCTTGCTGAAGCTCGAAGACGAACTGTAGCGCGTTCATCGGAACCGCCCCCGCCTGAACCAGACGATCCATTGCGCGCTCGTGGGCCTCGGGCGTGACGTCGCCGCACGCATCCGCCGGGATATAGACTTCATAGCCTTCACGCAGCAGGTCGAGCGTCGGGAACATGACACAGGCCTCAGTCCACAGACCTGCCAGCACGATCTTTTTGCGACCAGTTGCAGCAACTGCCTTGCGGAAATTCTCATCAACCCAAGAGTTGATCGATGTCCGGTCAATCACTTCCTGATCCGGATACAGATCGGTCACTTCAGGCATGAACGGGCCCGAGAAGCTGTCTTTCGCGACGGTTGAGATCACGGTCGGCAAACCAAACAGTTTCGCGCCTTTGGCAAGAATCTGAACGTTGTGCATCACCGACAGGCGATCATGGCTTTCGACGCCCTGGAACATCGCGGGCTGAAAGTCGATCAGCACAAGGGCCGCGTTCTCAGGTGTGATCATTTCGTGTTTCGACATTTGACTTCTCCGTTGTTGAGTTTGGATGGGGTTAAAGGGTATTGGGTTTGGTTGGTTGGCTCGTCTCTTCCGCCTGCGTCACGGCGAAGGATTTCAGATGCAGGGCCTGTGACACAGCGTCGGAATGACCCCGGATCCATTGCACAGCGGCTTCTCCGGCGAGCATGCCCAAGAGGCCCAAAAGCGCGATGATTGGTGGGGCGGGACTGCGGACTGCGATCAGGCCATAGATGACCCCAATCCCGAGGCCCGCTGCGAGCGATATGAGATATGGTTGCCAAGTCACGTCGGGTCTCCTTGCAATTCTGTTTCGATTGATCGGGTTTTGGGTTCTTTCATTGCCGAGGGGGTTGGCATTTCGAAAACCAGCGCGGCCCCGTCGGTGTGCCACCGCAAAGTGACCTGTTCGGATCGCGGAACCTGTAGTCCGTCACCCGCGCTCAGACGTTCGTGCTCGGCATAGGCAAGGCCATCCAGCAGATGAACGAAGCGATTACTTTCGCCATTTGCAGAAAGTACAAGTTCTTGTCCTTCGGTGAACCGACGAAGCGCCAGTCGCGTCCTTGATCTCAACGGGATCAAAGGGTGCAATGAGGCGGGTCCAGCGAGCAGGACATCCCCTTCGTTCGAAACCGAGGCTTGTGTGTATGCAGGCTGACCACCTACCTGATCCGGGATCAGCCAGATTTGCAGGAATTGTGTGGGCTCCGACGTGGAGCCGTTGTATTCGGAATGACGCACGCCAGTGCCTGCAGACATTCCCTGCACTTCGCCTGCGCTAATACTGGCGACATTGCCCTGATCATCCTCGTGGCGCAGCTGCCCATCCAGAACCAGTGTAATGATATCCATATCCGCATGGTCATGCGCAGCAAAACCACCACCTGGGATCAGGCTGTCTTCGTTGATCACGCGCAGATTGGCGAACCCCATGCGCGACGGGTCTTGGAACTGGCCGAACGAAAACGTGTGATAGCTATCCAACCATCCGTTTTGCGTGCGTCCCCGCGATGCTTTTTCGTGAATCTTGATCATTTTACTCAGTTCCAAGTTCTGTTGTTCTTCGATGTGGGGCGTAGTTTGAACTCGACAAAGCAGAAGTTCTGCGGGTATGCATTAGTTGGGCTAAACTGTTTTTCTGAAGTGCCATGCCGCTGTCCCGATTGCCTTCCTTGCTAAGTCTGCGTGCCTTTGAGGCCGCGGCGCGGCGCGGCTCGATCAAGGAAGCGGCCTATGAGCTTTCGGTGACGCCGGGTGCGGTTAGCCAACAGATCAAGGCGCTGGAGGCCGACCTTGGGGTGGCTTTGTTTGTGCGAAAGACTCGCGCAATCCATCTGACACCCGAAGGGCAGCGCTTGCAGCCAACGATCAGCGAAGCGTTCTTGCAGATCCGTCAGGTGGTCGATGAGGTCCGACCCAAGAAGACCCCCAAGCTGCGCATCAGTTCTGGCAATGCCTTGATCAGCAAGTGGCTTTTGCCCAGGCTGCACAAGTTCACCAAGAACCACCCCGACGTTCAGGTCCACATTGAGTCTGAAAACCCTTCGGACCACAAAACCCATGCGACCGCCGATATCGAAATTCGATACACTAGCGAGCCGCCTGACGACCGTTATACGGAGTTGCTTCACCGCGAGTTGATGCTGGTGGTCGCCAGCCCTGGTGTGCTGGATACGTTCGACATAAAGTCCCCTGACGACATCAAGGCCGCGCATGTTCTTTATGATACAACGCCGATGCTGGATGGGTCGGTTCCCAGTTGGATTCTTTGGAGCCAACACGCCGGGCGTCCGAATGCGGTTGATCCTTCGAAAGCCATGCGGTTCGAAAGACCTCCGGGTGGCCAGATTGTGGACGCGGCGATCGCAGGTGCGGGTGTCGCGCTCTGCGGGTCGCTGCTGGTGTATTCCGCACTTTCGGACGGACGGCTTGTTTGCCCGTTCGGTCCGGTGGTGGAAACCGGGTTCAGCTATTTCATATGTTGCCACCCGGGCCGGGAACGTGAAGAGCATGTTCATGAGTTCATGTCCTGGGCGCGCAAAGAAGCCGCCGTCCTGTCTACGTTGAATGCAATGCGTGAACCTTCACCCGGTGCCGGCATCCCCGTTGAAGTGGGAGGCTAGCGCCGTCAGTTCAGAGTTTCGCAGCTCGTGCCCGCCATCATGGACGTCCGAAGTGACATCGGCACCATGTTCAGAAAGCCAACTGATCAGGCGTTCCGACATCGGCCATGGCGTGATTGGGTCGCGTCGTCCGGCGGTCACCAGAACCTTTCGCCCCACCAGCTTAGGATTTGCGTTCGGTTCCCACGTGACCATCGGATGCAAAAGGCCGACCCGCTCGAACAGGTCCGGGCGTTTTAGAAAGACCGCCGCCAGGATGTTCGCCCCGTTCGAATAGCCGAAGCCATAAACCGGATGACCGGGATGCGATGCGCGATGGGCTTCGATGAACGCAATCATCTTGTCCGTCGCACGGGCAAGGTCCTCCATGTCATATACGCCCTCGGCAGTGCGGCGGAAGAACCGCGCGGCCCCCATTTCAGAGACATCGCCGCGCGGTGACACGATCCCGGCGCCAACGACAAGAGTGCCGGCAAGTTCAACAAGCTGATGCTCATCCCCTCCGGTGCCATGAAAGGCAAAAACCAGCGGACGGGCGGGTTGCGGCGCATGCACAAGCGCCTGATAGAGATCTTTGGACATTTCAACCTCTGAAATCATGATGCAAGTGGGGGCAGGAGGTTTTCGATCTTGGTGCGATGTGGCTCGTAACGGGTGGGCAGCTTAAGCGCCTCGCCCAGATGGGCCGTGTCTTCGTCGCGGTCAAAACCGGGCTCGTTCGTAGCGATCTCAAACAGCACCCCACCCGGCGTGCGGAAATAGATCGCCCAGAAATAGTCTCGGTCGATAACCGGCGTGACCTGATAGCCTGTATCCAGCAAGGCCTGCCGAACACGCAGTTGTGCGGCTCGGTCCTCGACGGCAAAAGCGATATGATGAACGGACCCAGCGCCCTGACCAGCGGTCGGGGTACTTGACGATAGCTGCTGCAGATCGATCGTGTCCGCAGCGTTACCCCCTTCAATCACATAGCGAGTGACGTCACCCTCGGTTTCAGCCTTATGGTATCCCATGAAGGTCAGCAGTTCACCCGTCGCATCAACATCCTTCAGAGCGAACCGCGCGCCCCGGAACCCAAGAATCGCGGCCTCATCGGGAACACCGCCCTGAGTCCAGGCTGTCCGGCCTCGCGCATCAGACTCGACCAATGCAAAGCTGTCACCATCGGGACCGTCAAAGGACAGACGCTTTTCTCCGAAGACTGTGCCATCGGCCAGCCCAGTCACGCCCTCAGATGCAAGACGTTGTTTCCAGAATTCGACACCGCCTGTAGGGATGGCAAACTCGGTCACACCTACCTCACCGGCCCCTCTGCGTCCCTTTGGCATCTGACCAAAAGGAAAATAGGTCATGACCGAGCCCGGTGTTCCAACCTCGTCCCCGTAATAGAGGTGATACACCTCAGGCGCATCGAAATTTACCGTCTTTTTCACTCGGCGCATGCCAAGTGTGTTGGTGAAAAAAGCGTTGTTGGCGCTGGCGTCTGCGGCCATCGATGTGACGTGGTGCAGCCCTTTGATATCTTTGATCATGTTTCGCTCCTTGGCGAGTGTTCAACTTGCATCAAAGATGGCGCATCGATTATTGAAGTGAATAGACAGCTTTGTGGCTTTATTATTGTCGAAAACGGAATTATTAAGCTGAGATGATCGAGCTGAAGCCCATCCGCGTCCTGCGCGCCGTATCAGACCTGAAAAGCTTTTCCCTGGCAGCGCGCGAACTGGGCATCGCGCCGGCATCAGCAACACGCATCATAGCGCAGCTTGAGAGAGACCTGGGCACACAGCTTCTGGTGCGTACGACTAGGCAGGTTTCACTAACCAGCGCCGGAGCAACTGTCCTTGCGAAGTACAGACCGCTTTTGGAGGGGTTTGAAAAGGTCACACGAAATCTTCAACGGGCCAATCAACCTGACAAAGGCCATCTGCGACTGACCGCGCCGGTATCACTGGGCGTCACGTTGCTGCCGCAAGTGATCTCGGGGTTTCGTTTCGCCTATCCGAATATTTCAGTCG
The DNA here is from genome assembly GCF_056533095.1 of Ruegeria sp. H3. Taxonomy (NCBI): domain Bacteria; kingdom Pseudomonadati; phylum Pseudomonadota; class Alphaproteobacteria; order Rhodobacterales; family Roseobacteraceae; genus Ruegeria; species Ruegeria sp. H3. Next base: position 60,126 of record NZ_JBQFOD010000015.1, read on the forward strand.
AGATCAACTTCACCGATACACTGCTCGATGTGATCGAGGAAAACTGCGACCTCGCTGTACGTGTATCGGGCCCGCCCACCGACAAATCGACAATTTGGCGCAAACTCTGCGAAGTTCCGCGGCATATGATTGCTGCGCCGTCTCTGTTTGAACGCATACCCCGGCCTGATCATCCGCGCGATCTGAACCCAGACTTTCTGACGTCATACAGCGCGCAAGGCCGCCCTGAAACTTGGGATTTCTCGTATGCAGGTAGCAACGTTTCAGTTCAAGCTGGCCGAAAGATAATCTCCAACAATGGAGACTTCCTCTACGCTCTTGCGGTCGCAGGAGAGGGCATATGTGTTCTACCGGATTTCATAACTGACAAGGGACTGGCTAGCGGGCAAGTCGTGCAGGTGATGCCAAGCTGGTCTATCACATCGTTATGGTTGACGCTGTACTATCCCCCATACGAACAACTCCCACCGATCGTCGGAACGTTTGCAGAGTACTTTGAAAAATTTGTGCAGAATCATCCGAACCTGAAGACGGAAACCTAAGCTCGTCCAGTGCTTGCGCGTTCGAAAGCCGGTGGGCAGTGAGACCTTGGACTGGGCCTTATGGTTGGCCACATCGATAGCTTTACACTCTAACCTCATGATCCTCCCCCTCTGAAGTGGTCCGCCGTTATGGTTATGAAAACGGAGGGCCACATGGCTAACAAGCGACCGAAGCCGGAAGAGATTGTCTCGAAGTTGCGGCAGGTTGAGATATTGATGGGGCAAGGCATGTCCCGTCTGGATGCAATCCGGCAGATTGGCGTTGGCTCTCAGACGATCCACCCAAAGACATACCCCGCTCCAATCGACCCAAGAACAGCAAGCAACAGATAGAGCAGGAATGGCTTCAGTTTGAGCACCGGTGCGATGGCCATTGCACCCCAGATGCTGACTACGCCACCCGATACAAGGAAAGCCATCGCCGCACCTTCGGACATGCCGTTGTCGATCAGCCCTCGCGTCAGTGGGAGTGCCGCGTACCCGTCGATATAGGCTGGGGCACCAATGAAAACAGCGGTGGGTATGGCCCACCATTTGTCTTCCCCGACATATACTGCAAGCGATCCAGGTGTCAGTGCCGTGTTCAGGGCGTACTCGGCTGCAAACGCCGGTGTCAGGCAAATGAGGATAAGTCGACTGGTTGCCCAGAACTGTTTGCCGAAGGAACGTCGTCTCGTCTCAGACCGCCATACCCAGGGATCAAAGGGCTGACCTTCGCCGCATCGCGCAGCACTCAGTTGGCGGGCGAGATCATTATCGCGAAGCGCATTCATTGCCCAAGGTGCCCTGGCAAATCGCCCGGTAACCGCGCCCCCGAGCACACCCAATCCGAAAGCTGCAAGTGTTTTGCCAATCGCAAAGCTTAGACCCAATGTTGCGGCGGTGGTCGTGAGCATCGCCGGGTCCGTTATCGGAGAGGACAGCCAGAATGCCATGATTGGTGCAAGAGGCACTCCCGCCGACAGCAACCCAGCCATTAACGGCAACACGGTAACACCGCAAACGGGTGTAACGGCTCCGATCAGCGACGCTGCCAACACCGTACGCATTGTCCTGCCCTCAAAGGCAGCAGCAATATGAGTGTCGGCGCCGCTGGCAATGATCCAGGCCGCAAGGATAATACCCGGAATGACGATTGGGGCGACGGCAATCAAGCCTAAGACGACAAACTTTGCAGCGTTTGCTGCGTGTTCCGGCCACACAAGACAGACACCCGACAACAGCACCAGAGAAGCGCCCCACATCAGGTTTTTCCGGGTAGATGGTTGATGGGCAGCGGTTTGATCGGACATTGCCTACTCCTTTGATCTTGAAAACTAGAGTGGCACGAGCCATCATTAAAACGAATAGTTTCAATTTCAGATATTGGGAAAACAGATGGAAAATCTGGATAGCGATCTTTTGCGAACCTTCGTCGCCGTGGCTGAGGCTGGCAGCGTCACGGATGGTGCAGCTCGTATCCACCGGTCCCAATCTGCAACGAGCCTTCAGATCAAACGCCTGGAATCCATTCTGGGCCGCCCTGTTTTTGATCGGCATGGTCGCGGGGTTGTGTTGAGCGATGCGGGGCAGACGTTGCTGTTCGTTGCGAAAGACGTGACGGCCCGTCTTGACGCGGTGCAGCGGGAGATTTCCCACAATTCTGTGAGCGGAAAACTACGCTTGGGCATACCCGACGATCACGGGCGCGCCAAACTCGCGAAAATTATTGCGGTGTTTACCAGTCATCATCCTAATGTCGAACTGGAGGTCACCTGCGCCTTGAGCGCACATTTTCCTGATGCGCTCGACAAAGAGCTGTTAGACCTTGCGGTTTACGAGGTCGAATCTCCATCTGGTTTTGAGGAACTCCTCTATGAAGACCCGACTTGTTGGGTGTCTTCGGCACATCGGGATTTTTCAACCGATGAAGTCCTACCAGTGGCCCTTTTCGATGAAGCGTGTTGGTGGCGCGACGCTGCAATCAGTTCGTTGCAAGCCCGCAGAAAGCCATACCGTATCGTCTATTCGAGCCAAAGCGTTTCTGGCGTGATTGCAGCGGTAGAGGCAGGGATCGCGGTTGGCCTGCTGGGCCGGTCGTCGCTTCACATCGGGCTAACCGTGGTCAACGAGGGGCTGGGCTTTGAGGCTACTCCTGCCTCCAAGCTGGTGATGGCATCAAGTAATCCAAAAGAGCATAGGCCTCTAGACGCAATGAAGGAATCTATCAGAGCTGCATTTTTGTCCAGAGTATGATGGGCCGTTCTGGCTCCCTCACACTCTTCTCTGCAGGCAGGATCAATGGTCGCCAGAAGGTGGATTGAAGCAATGGGCGTTGGGCTCGATGATTAGCTGACCACTCAACCAAGGATCGCTTCACAAAAATCCTCTATGCCGTCACGTATGTCCCCCAAATGAACGGTCTGCTGGCGGAAGATGGTGAGATCGGTCAAGAAACGCTGCGTCAGGTACTGATGCCTAAACGGAGCTGTCACAACAGCCTTTGGGGAGGGCAAGAGAGTATTGAGCAGCGCCAACGAAAGTAGTCTGACTCGCCAAATTTTGCGCATTCTTCTGGCGAGGTGTCGATGGGTCCAATCGTGGGAGGGCAATATCTTAATCTGTCTGAATGCCGGGAATGTCGGCTATGCACAGAAAGTGACCATCTTCTAGAATACTGAACCTGTCGCGGCCAACTAACCTATAGACTAAGTTCTCAGCGTGCTAGTCAACTCATCCTATACCCAACATTTCTGAGGGTGACGATCCGCTGACCCTCCAGTCCAATTTTGCGCCGTAGGCGGCCAACATAAACGTCGACGACGTTGGTTAAGGGATCTTCGTTCATGCCCCATACGGAGTTGAGTATGCGTTCTCGAGACAGAACCCGATCCACATTGGTTAGAAACAGCAAAAGAAGATCGCGTTCCTTTTTAGATAACTGAACCTCCGCGCCAGCTACGGTCACGTGGAGGGAGCGCCTGTCAAAGCTCAGGGTTCCGCATTTGATGACGGTGTCTTCGAGATCGCTGGCATAGCTATTGGCGCGCCGGTGCAACGCCTCAACGCGAGCGATGAGCTCGTCAAAATCGAAGGGTTTCGGAAGATAGTCGTCAGCGCCGATTTTCAATCCTTCGACCCGTTCTTCGGGGCTGTCCAATGCGGTCAGCATAAGGATGGGGATTTTGGATTTACGGGCGCGCAACTTGCGGCAGACATCCTGCCCTTGAATTCCCGGCAGCATCAGATCCAAAAGGATGACATCGTATTCGCCTGTGATCGCGTGCTCTAGCGCATCTTCCCCACTTGAGGCGTGATCGACGGTCCATCCTTCTGCGGACAAACCGCGACGGATGAAGTCGGCAACGCGAATTTCGTCTTCAACAAGTAGAATATTCATGCCATGCCTCAACTCACTAGCTGCATCAATCCATCACAATGCCGAAGGGAGTATGGCTTCCTCAGCCTTGAAGACAGAAATTCAGAAAAACAAAAGAACATCAGCCCGTCTCTCGCCACGTATCGGCTTGCACAACTTTCATCCTGGGGCCTTTGGGAAGTGTTAAGACGATTTTTAAGCCACCCTCTCGACGGTCCTGAAGATCAACGGTTCCGCCATGGGCCTCGACAATTGATTTGACGACGGGAAGACCAAGACCGCTGCCCTCGATCCCTTGGCCCGAGGCGTTCGACCCCCGATAGAAGCGGTTGAATGCCTGGGACTTTTCTGCCGCACTCAAACCGGGCCCGTTGTCTTCGATTGCAATTGAGCAAGAGGCGAGGCCTTCATCCAGCTTGGCCTCTATCGTTGGACCGCCATAGCGCCGTGCGTTCTGCAGCAATGCGAGAAGCGATTGGCGCAGACGAACTTCGTCAACGGATGCGAGAACTTTGTCGTTGGGTGTTTCGACCTGGACCGGCTCAGGGAACATAGCGACTGCATCGTGCAATATCTTTCGCAGGTCGATCTTCCGGCGATCAAGGCGCAGCTGACCCGCCTCGAACCGGGCCACGGTCAGCATATCGTCGACGATCTGATTGGTGTGCTTGGCAGAGTCCCGGATACGGGCGAGGGAATCTGAGACTTCTTCGGATAGCTCATCAGATGTCCTTAATGTGACATCGGCCTCTCCAAGTATGATAGCCAGCGGTGTGCGCAATTCGTGGCTGATATCGGCCATCAGCTGTTTGCGGTTCTCTTCCCCAGTTTCAAGTTTGTCGATGAGCTGTTGAAGCTCGGATGTTCTTGCCGCAACGGTTTGTTCAAGTTGTTTTTTTTGTTCCGCGCGGCTGGCTTCACGTGCTGCCAAACCTTCGGCCATGCTATTCAGAACAATACCGAGTTCCCTGAACTCGCGACTGCCACCAAGCCTCACAGGCTCAGAATAATCGGCCCTACGCAGGTGGCCAATGCCTTCGGCAAGCCGGATCAAAGGCTTTCTGATTTGGCGATTGAAAGACACGAGGGCCACCAGAAGGACTCCGATTGCGGCCGCTACAATCATGTAGACCAATCGTTTGTTCCATTCCCGGAAGGCTGTGGCCTCAGCCAGAACGTCTTCGACTTCCTCGACTTCTTCGTCGAGCGCGGATTTGATTTTTCGATCAAGTTCGTCATCGATATCCCCGTCCAGAAGGGCTGCCAGGCGTTCGATGCGGACAAAAGTTTCAATCGGGCTACCTTCTGCCGTAAGACTGGCGATGGCTGCGTTCACGGATTCAATATCATCTTCAATCTGATCGAGCAGTTTCAGTTCTTCGACTTCCTCGTCACCAACCATCTGGATTTCGCGCGCGATGACATTTCGAATGTCTTCGAGAGTTTGTGCGATTTTGGCCTGTAGCTCGGCTTCCCGAGCGCCGTCATCCCGATCGCCGATCAGGAGCGCGTCGCCATGTTGTTTGAACAGGCGATAAAGGTCTGCCTCGAGCCGGAGATGGAGTCCATAAGACTCTTGGGCCAGCAATATCCGGGCATCCCACCAGCGGGTTTTTTCCAGACTGTAGAGGGTCAGCCCCGCAAGCCCGCCCAGAAACCCGACAAGAACAGCAGCGTATATTCCAAACAGGGTGGAGGAGCGCATATCAAATGACCCTTGAGTTCTCATGCATATTAGAAGGGGCGGAGGCATCGGCCAATATGATCGTTGCCGAGGAAAGCCTTTGAAAAGTTGCGAGCAGCTCATCCTTGTGATGCCGGCAGGCAGCCCATCTGATCGAGGCGATCACAACAACTTCCGCCTTACCCAGAATAGCGCGCGCAAGATCCAGCCGCAAAGTCTGATCAGAGGTCAACCCGTGGCCGTTTTCCGAAATCCGCTGATCGAGACCTTCGGGGGCCATAAGCAAGTCGGAAAGGCCAAGCTCCTGTATCACTTTCGCGATCCTGCTGTTGCTGGGCCGCTTCTGGCACATCAAGGTTGCGGATCGGCGCAGACTGCCCTGAAGCCCGATATGGGCGTCTCCAACAAAGGCAATCTTCGGTAGAATTTGCTGCTCACCATATCGCACTTCGATACCCTCACAAGTGTCAAATCCAGCGATACATCGCGCGAGCTTGTTGGCACTTGGCCCCGTCAACTCTGAGATCTTGTTCGATCTGGCAGCAAATGTGACAGGCCTTTCGTCAATCTTCCCAGTAACCTCAATGACCTTGGCATTGGTCTGTTTTGCAAAACCTCGCTTGACCGTCGGTTCCGAAAGAAGCCGTTGCGCTTTCTCGCGCGCGACACGCCAAGCGCAGTAATAATCCCATGCGCTGGCGAGGTTCTGCAACGGCAGAGCGATCAGCGCCATCACCGCAAGACCGGCCGCAACGATCGCAGGGGCATTGTCTGTTTGGCTGGCTTGCCAAAGCATGCAGAGACTCGCGAAAGCCACACCCGATTGCAGAATCGCCTGAAGGCTGACCACTCGACCGCGGCGCGCCAGCGCGTCATTGCGCAGTGACGCACCTTGCTTGTCTAGCTTTTGCAATTCGCGGTCAGTCCGACCCATCAGATCGAGTTCGGGGGCAATCGCAATCCGTTCGATCATGGAGATCGCGATGTTGGCCCGGCGCCGGCGCAGCCTTCGGTGTCTATGCTCAAGATGCCAGGCCATCGCCGCTGCCAGCAGAAGTGAGAAAACAAGCGCTGCCAGACCACTGACCGCAATCGCCGGATCAAGACTATAAAGAATGAATGCAGCGCCCGGGATCACAACTGCTGCAGAGCAGACGCAAGGTAAACCGCGCCCAAACCACAGCCGGGCTGCTGACAAATCACCAACAAACCTGAGAGATAGCGCACCAACCCGGCGTTTCTCATGGCGCGACTTGGGAAGTTGCGCGATTTGCTGATACAACGCACGCCGCAAGCAGATCGCATAGCTTTGGCCGAGCGCTTCCGCGCGATATCGAGAAAGAAACAAACACGCGGCGCCGATCACGCCAGAGACGGCCAATTGCAATATGGTCTCGATGGCAAGCACATGTCCCGCGTGAATCGCCCCAAACGCGTCCCGCGTTGCGAAAGCAGCAAAGGCCAGCGCGATCGCCTGAAAGACGCTGCTTGATACCACGAGGACCGCATCAATGATGCGGTCCCGAGTGGCCAGTCTGGGGAGGGGGGTCATGCGGCCACGTTCTCTGGTTCATGCCGCATCAGGGGTGCAACATGCTTGGCGATCATTGCAGGCGACCACAGGTCTTCACGCGAAAGGATCGGGCACCCGGTAGCTTCAAGCGCTTCGGCCGATGCGAGGGGTGAGCAACTTACTTTCCCGGAAATCGCAAATGGACTTAAGCCAACCCGTTTCAGCACGGTGACGCCACCTAATGCGCTAAGCGCGTCTGGCGCTGCAAACAGTATGCCGTCCAAACGGTCCCGGATGCGCGATGATCGCAGAATTGCGCGCGTTTCCTGCTGGAAAACACCGTCCGCGATTTCAACGACCACCACCTCAGACCCTCGCGATGCAGCTGTGGCAACCAGAGTGTCGAAACCAATTTCGATCTTGTCCAGAGGCATCCGATAGGTTGTCGCCATTCCGACATCCGTAAAATCAAGTGCGGGCGCGCCTGCGTCCTCAAAACTGTTGAAATCACCAAATGCCCCGGTACCTGTGGCTTTGACACCCGACGCTGAGTAACCCGAGCGCATCAAGCCATGGCCCAGGCTTGATGCAGCGGTTGTCTTGCCGGAATTCATCGATGCCCCAAAAACGCCGATAACAGTTACTTGGTCATTCGCTGGCAATTGGGGCAGAGCGTAGTCCGCGATATTGATCACCCGGTTTTGGGCGTTGGTAAGAAGGCCTAGGGGTTTCAACCGCGTGGGGTCCTCCATGGGGTTTCAACCGCGTGGGGTCCTCCATGCGGGTATGTGCGGCATCCACCCGACCAACAACACCGCCACCTGCGACCAGATCTATGTGATCATCGTCGACAACAGCACTCGCAAGGAACTGGTCCGGCGCATATCGATCGCCCAGGCATAGAACTACAAAGTCACCCGGATAGCTGGTTGAGACCCGCCGCTCGGCCAGCTGTATTTTCTTATGGTGCCCGATCTCGACGATCTCGCAAAGGATCAGATCACCTGGTTTAGCACTGTTCATCTGTGTGCTGAAGCCGTGGACATCCGACCGATCAACGCGGCGAGTCGTGAATGCCCATTTTGCGATTTCGCAGGCATTGAGGGGGATTGGGGGAAACTGTTTCATGCTTTGCTCCGTGGCTGACGTGTCCATGGTTTCACTTTGTCAGCACCGTGTGAGAAAGGTTGCAAAGGCGTATGAAGGGACCTTATGCGATTGAATGAACAGCAGATGAAAGCATTGTTCGGGCGGCAGTTTTGTGCGCAAACTTAGCTTAGTGGTAGCTTCACCCAGGATTGAACCCGTATTGGCAGAGACGGGTGAGGTGAATTTAACGTTTGGCAATGGCTCGTCGACGATCAATCGTCATCGCCTCCATCATCCCCATCATTGTCATCGCCGTTATCATCTCCTTCGTCGTCATCACGGTCGTCGTCTCGCTCTCCTCCGCGTCCGTTTCGATCATCATTCTTGTCGTCCGAGCTTTGCCGTAGCTCTCTGATTGAAATCCGGTTGTCGCCATTACGGTCGATATCCTCAATCAACCTGCGTGCGCCTGCTTCCCCGAACGCAGCCACGAGTTCATTGAAACTGAGAACGCCATCGGAATTTGTATCGACAGAGCGAAAACTTGCTGTCTGTGCAGAGGCCTTCGCCGATAAACCAAGGCCGATTATCAGGATAAGGGCAAAAACGAACGAGCAGTATATATGGTTGAATGTCCTTTTTCTGCACGTCGCCGCCTCGCGTCGATCTAACAACAAAGATATCCTTTTAACCGACGAATGTTCCTTGAGAGCCAAGTTTTTCTATCTCAGTAGATCAAGTTAGCGTGCTCGGATGAAACGCTGATATTCTTCTGATGAACGTCAGATGAATTTTGGCGACGCTATGTAGTGCCTTGCAGGCATTCGGCATGGAGTCTAAGCCATCGTGTCCGCAGACTAAATTAACCAGATGATCAATTGGCTATACTTTGCAGCGGCGTGAGTGATCGAGTCCCAAATGTTTAACTTTGGTCGGGCCGTTGCGGACCTTCAGCCAGTTCATTTCCAGTCTGTGAGTATTCAATGCTTTCGCATCAAGTACTTCTACCCGATAAAATTGCAGAGGCCTCTCAATCGTTTTTGCGGAGCTTGACCAAATCATGCCAGCTTCTTAGCTGGTTGTGCCATCGCGTAATTTGTCAGGAAGTCTGGCGACTTTCTTCAATAGACCAACAGCTTGCTTGCTCTCGCCCTTAGGGGGCCTACCAAGTTGTTTCAACGTTGAGCCACAGTCGGCGTCTGAATACTCGCAAGGTTGGTTGATGAACCATTTGCGCTGAAGCTTCCATTTCCCGTCAACGTAAAAAATCAATTCTTACAAATGTTTAAGCTTTCTGAAAGGTTGGTTAAAACTCTGGATACTCTACGGACCACTTAGTCGTTTGGTAACGAGGCGAAGGTCTGATGCTGAGTTCTGTTCTACCCGTTCTGGCTGGCGTTCTTTTCGAACTCGGACATTTGTGGCCCGCATTCCTTATGGGTCCGGAAAGTGTATTGGCTCTTTCAACCAACACTGCCCAATTCATGGCCCCAGCCTGCGTTGTCGCGTTGAGTTTTTTGCACAGAGGCCAGAACAGCTCCCGAGACCCAAGCGCAACAATTTTGAAAGTCACATCAGAACCCAAGTGTCTTCCCCATCAAAGGAAAAGAGATCTCCCTTGTTTGGATGAAAGATTGGTTGATCAGGTGTTTCTTCACGCCCAAGCAGTTCGAAACAACAGTCACCCAGTTCGACGTTCTACTTCCACGATCACAACGAGAATTGGATTGTAAATGTCGAGACCCAAAGATGAGGCCACCTCAGTGCTGGCCAGATTTAACGAGAGATTTGGCCTGGTTCAAAGGCACGTAATCACCATTCCACCCGCAAACAACACAGCCGGTCCAGACAACAATGTGTCTGGTGTGGTTCAGACCAACAATTCCAAGGCCAAAAAGGAGCCAAACATGTCGTTGGACATTTCCAAACTAAGTGAAATCAAAGGTCTTCTGGGGGCGTGCCTCGTCGACAGTGATACTGGCCTTACTCTGGGTACAGAGGGCGGTTCCAAGTTTGATCTTGATACCGCAGGGGCAGCAAATGTTGAAGTCGTGCGTGCCAAACTTCAGGCAATTGAAGCTTTGAAGCTTAACGATACTATCGAAGACATTCTGATCACGCTTGGCAAACAGTTTCACCTGGTTCGTCCACTGGACAAAAACCCAAACATTTTTGTGTACGTCGCGCTAGACAAGAAGACCGCCAATCTGGGTCTCGCCCGACTACAAGTAAAAGCTGTCGAAGAAACGCTCAGCCTCTAGTCTGTAACGAAATGCCAAATGGACTTAGCCATCCCGTTATGGCTGAGTTCAGTTAACCCCGCATTGGTAACTGCGATAAACGGATCCAACGATAGAGTCGGAGGTCTTAAAATGAAAATACTCGTCGCAGAAGACGACAAAAAGACCGCCGATTTTGTCAACTCCGGGCTGAGATCGAACGGCTTCAGTGTGGAGTGGTATGATGATGGCCGAGACGCTCTCTCATATTGTTTGTACAACGAATGTGACGCCATAGTCTTAGACCGTATGTTGCCTGGAATGGATGGTCTGTCTGTTCTCAAGGCCCTGAGGGCAGCGAAGAAACAGACTCCAGTTTTGTTCCTCACATCAATAGGCGACGTTCAGGACAGAGTTGAGGGTTTGACCGAAGGGGCGGATGATTACCTGGTTAAGCCTTTTCATTTTTCAGAACTTCTGGCGCGCCTAAACAGCATTATCAGACGACAGCCGACCAGCATTGCCTCAACTGAGCTTCACGTCCACGATCTAACGATGAATCTGCTTAGCAGAGTGGTTAAAAGGCAAGACGTTACAATAGAGTTGTTACCTCGTGAATTTGCGCTGTTGGAAGTTTTGATGCGGAATGCCGGTCGGATCGTGACACGCAACATGCTTTTGGAGCAAGTCTGGGACTACAATTTTGATCCAAATTCGACCGTGATCGAGACGTATATAAGTCGCTTGAGGTCGAAGATCGACAAACCCTTCGAGACGCCACTTTTGCACACGTCTCGAAACGTTGGATACAGCCTTCATGGGCCGCTTTAGCAATCTATCAGGTGCCCCGTTTAGATCAGCTTGTCTCGCGGCATTGATAGTCTGGATCATAACTGCTGTGTTTGGATACGCTGCCTATTTAGCGCTTGCAGACAGGCTCCGTGCCGATCTCCAGCAACAAATCCTCGACGAAGAGCTCCTGCTTCATGAGATTTTGCTGGACGGAGGCTCGGACGCAGTGCAGCGAGCAATCGAACATTTGAATAGTCCCAATCGAACCGAGCTTCACGTCGTCGCCCTGTTCGACCAGAACGGTTCAGTACTTGTTGGATCAATCGCAACAACGCCTGACACGTTAGGTTGGCACGAGGTCGATCGGGATTTTTTGCAAATCGGTGGGTCTGCCCCTGCCTATCTGCTCCATATGTCTGAGTATCTTGGGTATCGCACCGTGGTCGCCCGCAGCCTGACAACACTTAATCAGGCTTTGAAAACGCTTTGGGAAGGGTTGTTGCTGCTGACGCTTTCGACAACCGCCGCTGTCCTGGGTCTTGGCTACTACTTCAGTGCTCAAAACATCCGAAAACTCCAATGGATTGAGCGAAACCTCGACCAAGTCTTTCAAGAAGATTTCAGTTTTCGTCTTCCCGTGTCAGATACAAGCGACCTATGCGATCAAATTTGCCATATGATCAACCGACGTCTCGATTGGATTTCGAGCTCACCCAACTGTTCTCAAACCGCGGCGGTCACAATTGCCCGCGATTTGAGGGGCCCACTAACGAACGGGTTCATGGCGCTACAAAAGGTGTATAGCGAAGTTGAATATGGTGGCGACCCGCGTCCAGGCCTCGGCGATGTAGAGAAAAACCTTAAGCGCATCAGAACTGTCTTCGACACAGTACACAAAGTATCTCAGATCGAGGCAGGCTGCCATGAAGTAAGCTTCCAAACCGTCAATTTAAGTGCGCTGGTTGAGAATGTGGCAAAGGCGTTTCATCCGGTTGCGGAAGAAGCAGGTAAACACATCACCGCTGACTACAACGCTGACACGATTTTGATACGAGGCGACGAAAACATGCTTAAACGGCTGCTCGTCAATCTTGTGAATAACTCACTCCGGTTTTGCCCTTCTGGGTGTTGGATCAGGATTTCCCTTACGGCCACGACTGAAGCGATACAGCTGGTTGTTGAAGACAATGGACCGGGGGTTCCGGACCCACAAATCACCAAGATTTTTGACGCGTTTTTCCGAGCTGACCACCCAAAAAACGACGCCGGAAATGGACTTGGCCTATCGCTTGTTAAGGCCATCGCGATGCAGCACGGCGCACTTATCACCGCAGAAAACAACAAACCGGGCCTGCGGGTATGCGTGAGCTTCGGGAAGCCTCCGATTGCGGCCTGAACACAAGCGGAAGATTTGTGCAGCTCAGAATTCTAACCATCACCAGGACCACTCAGGCCTGAAAGCTCAACCTCTTTGATCGGAAACACAATGATAAAAAATGCAATATTCCTAATGGCGCTCTTGCCTGCGAGTGCCGCGACGGCGGGCGAGACAGTATTCCAATGCACGTCAGAAACAAACGGAGAAGTAGTTCAGGTTTTTCAGGATACTGACCTCTCAGAAGCGCGACTAATAGTGCAGGATACAGAAGGCACAGCCTCGGTCGCACACGGTCTGGACGGCGTGACATTCATCCACGTCAAGCCTGACGAAGTCTGGACGTTGGTGCTCCACTTCCCAACCATGACCTATGAGTTGTCCACTCATAGTGCCACACCAATCGAAGATCATGGGCACTGCACAAAGAGTGAATGATCAATGCAAATCACTCGGTGTTCGCAGGGTAGATCGCAAAACCCTTTCAAAAACGTAAGGATGGTGAAAACCCGCTGGAAAGATCACGTTGCAAAAGATGCCGTCAGGTTCGGAACTGAATGCGAATACCCGACTGAGGAAGCACTCGTACCCCTCCTTGAGGGTATTACCGGTACCGTGAAGACACGGACCACTCACTCGTAAGCACGCCTCTCTCAGTCAAAGCACCGCGCCCTTCCTCCCCCTCGGAAGGGCGCGTTGTAAGTTCGCTTAAACTTGGCTTTTTGTTGCTTCCGGAAGCCGGCTGTGAGCTGACTGTCAAAAGTGGCTCGCTGTGCGCAATCGAGTGCAGCTTGTATGGACGCCAACGCATCGACTTTACTGAACTTCGTTGGGTCTGCATCGCTAGTGTTGCAACACATTCGGCCAAATTCCCCATTTTTCGACTGAAAATGCAGCTAAAACCCTCAGATCACATACTTGATCCGCCAGAACAGGTTCGTCGCTAGCCGAACCAAATGGTGACGACACAAAAACCGGACTGAAGAAAAATGAAACGCTCAAACATTGTATCTGGAGCAGCTTTTACTACCGCGTTGTATGCAGCGGTGGTCATACTTTTTTCGGTTGCAGCATTGGCATTTTTAACCTTTGAAAAAATTCGTGGCGATTTGCAGCGTGAAATGGACTCGTTGTTAATCGATGAAATGCGTTTCATTCAGGAAATTCTGGACGACAACGACAACGATTCCGACGTTGTACAAGCGATTGATGACGCGACACTCTGGTTGCCGTTTGACACGAGTTTGATTGGCCTGTTCAACAAACAGGGGAAGCGTCTGGCAGGAAACATCGACGAATACCCATCCTTTCGCGGCTGGGGAGAAATTGAGGATGATGGCATTAACTTGGGGGGTGAAAAACGTAGCCATCGGGTAAATGTGCAATCCTACCGTGGCTTTGTAATCGTGGTTGGTCGCGATCTTGCGTTTGTCAAAAGCACACTTCGATCGTTGGCTTGGTCGTTGATAGTAATCGGGCTTGTGGCAACGCTGTGTACTCTGTTGGTGGGCTACATCACCAGCATAAGAACTTATCGCAAGCTCGATCAAATGGCGAAGACGCTCAACAAAGTCTCAAGAGGGGAAGTCAAAGCGAGACTCCCTGTCGGCAAGAATAACGATCAGATAGATCGAGTTGCACAGCTGATGAACGGTCATCTCGAGAACCTAACATCCTTGATGTCCACGACGCGATCAGCCGCCGCTGCCATTGCACACGATTTGAAAAACCCGCTCACCCATGCATACATCGCACTTCAGAAGGCGAAGGATTCACTGCAATCGGACGGTCAATCTGTCGAAGCTATAGATCGAATTCAATCTGAACTTGATCGTCTTAAATGGACATTTGAAACAGTTTTGCGGATCAATCGCATCGAAGAAGGCAACAGTTCCAAGGCGTTCAGCTATCTGGATTTGAATAGACTAGGTAGAGAAGCTGTTGAGAACATGATCCCACTGGCGGAAGTGAAAGGACAAAGCCTTAGATTTGCGGAGAACCAAGCAGGGCGCACGCTTATTGAAGGCGATGAGGGTATGCTGAATCAGCTCTGTGCAAACCTCTTGCAGAACTCTATTGATCATTGTCCGGAACATTCCAGAATTCTCCTAACTGTAGAACAAGAAGAAAGCACCATTACGCTTTCGGTTGTTGACGATGGCCCTGGCGTCCCCGAGAACACACTTGGTAAGCTTTTTGTTCCCTTCTATAAACTGGAAAGTGAACGGAACAGTGTTGGGAATGGTTTGGGTTTGGCGCTGGTGAAAGCGATCGCAGACCACCATTCATCGCTCTTAACAGCCACAAACAATTCACCTGGGTTGACTGTTTCAATTCAATTCGAAGTTGCGTAAGGGCACCTAATAGGTGAGTGAACCTATCTTGGTGTTTACGAAACTTGGAACCGACGAAGGTAGTCGAACAACCAAAGCCGGGAGAGACTGTCTCGAAACAGCGACCATTCAAGGTGCCGACAGGGCGGGGATGCCCCGCTTTGATGTAATCAGATAATTCGGCGTATCTAAACAAACCCAATATCGCTGACGGAAGCAATTCGTCGCGATGGGTGTGGATAAATTAGTGGACCGCGACCAGTTCTAGAAGAACGGGCTGCTGAAACGAGCCGAGTTGGATTTGTCGTTTTACAACTTGATTCCCAAGGTGGCTTTAAACGGTAACTTCTCAGGCCCGTTGGTCGTCGTGCCTGCATTCACCGTGCGTGCTTCAGACTTTAGCGTCTCGGAAAAGCTCCAGCTGCTGACATCGAGTACCAGAACCGTTTTGCAATCGGTCTGACCGGTCTTGATACCGTTGGCTGAGTGCCTGAAGTCCGTGCGGCCTGGAATATCAGGCTGCTTTGATGTGATGGAATACCCTCTCTTATCAAATTAACCTAAATGTCCCATCGGCGCTGACGTCAGACACTCCGGAGTGTTCATCTATAGGCTGCGTGCGCTTCGACTTTTTTTGGCAGATACCCCCGCTGCCTTCCAAGATGTTTGCCTGAGGCCCAAAGCCGGATTTTTTAAGTCAAGCTGACCCAAGCCGCATTCCTTGAAGAGCTTTGCACGCATGCGGCTACAAACTTAACACCATTGAGCCCGTCATGAACCGTTGGATAAACAACGGACGCGCCAAGTGAAATCCCGTTTCGGAAGGCTTGGATCGCCTCAGCAGCCTCTCCATAGATATTGGCGAACCCCTCCAGATATCCCTCGGGATGGCCCGGAGGGACTCTGCTCAACCTATTGGCAGCATCACCAGCTCCAGCTCCATTTCGGGTGATCAGACGCTTGGGTTCGTTGTATGGTGTGAACCAAAGGTAATTGGGATCTTCCTGGGCCCACTCCAGCCCACCTTTTTCGCCGTAGACCCGCAACCGCAGTGCGTTTTCATTTCCGGGAGCCACCTGGGACGACCACAGCATACCCCGCGCTCCGCCTTCGAAGCGAAGCAATACGTGGGCGTTGTCATCGACTTTGCGCCCCGGCACAAAGGCCTGCAAGTCCGCCGCAAGGCTTTCCGCTGTCAGCCCGGTTACAAAGCAAGCGAGGTTGTAGGCATGGGTTCCGATGTCACCGGTTGATCCACCCGCGCCCGAGCGTTCGGGATCGGTTCGCCATTCCGCCTGCTTGAAATCCTGCTGCTCGGTCAGCCAATCCTGAGGGTATTCAACCTGAACCACGCGGATCTTGCCAATATCGCCGTTGGCAACCATTTCACGCGCCTGACGAACCATCGGATAGCCCGTGTAATTGTGGGTCAAAATGAACAGTGCGTTCGCGCTTTCTGCTGCTTTGACCAGCTTTTTTGCATCGGCAAGGGTCGAGGTGAGTGGCTTGTCACAAATGACATGAATACCGCGTTTCAGGAACTCACGCGCGGCGGCATAGTGGACGTGATTTGGCGTGACGATTGAGACCGCCTCAATCCCAGATTTCAGCCGGGCTTCCCTTATCGCCATTTGTTTAAAATCTTCATAGACCCGTTCGAGCCCCAATGCATGACCACTTTCAAGAGATTTCTCTGGCGTCGAAGACAAAGCACCGGCTACCAGCTCGAACTTGTCGTCCAGTCGAGCCGCGATGCGATGAACGCCGCCTATGAAGGCGTCATTTCCGCCGCCAACCATGCCAAGGCGAATGCGTCCCGAGGTTTCTTCACTGCGTCCTGTGACCATCATTCAATCCCCAGCATTTTACGATTGGCGGCTTCGTCAGCGCCACCATCAGCGAAATCATCAAAGGCTTTCTCGGTCACACGGATGATGTGATCGGACACGAACTGCGCGCCTTCACGCGCACCATCCTCGGGGTGTTTCAGGCAGCATTCCCATTCGACCACAGCCCAGCCATCAAAGTCATTCGCGGCCATTTTTGAAAACACGGCCCCGAAATCCACTTGGCCATCACCAAGCGACCGGAACCGCCCGGCACGATCGACCCAGCTTTGATATCCGGAATAAACACCCTGCCGTCCGGTCGGGTTAAACTCGGCATCTTTGACATGGAACATCCGGATCCGATCTTTGTAGATGTCGATATTGTCCAGATAGTCGAGGCATTGCAGCACGTAGTGCGACGGGTCGTACAGCATGCAGGCCCGTGGGTGATTTCCCGTCCGTTCCAGAAACATCTCGTACGTCACACCATCATGGAGGTCCTCTCCGGGGTGAATTTCGTAGCATACATCAACGCCGCACTCTTCGGCGTGATTCAGGATAGGCACCCAACGGCGCGCCAGCTCATCAAACGCCGTTTCAATCAAGCCGGCAGGGCGTTGAGGCCAGGGGTAGACATAGGGCCATGCCAAAGCGCCTGAGAATGTCGCATGTGCCGAAATGCCCAGGTTCTTTGATGCTGACAGTGCCTTTTTGACCTGATCCACGGCCCATTCTTGGCGGGCTTTCGGGTTCCCCCGAACGCTTTCGGCAGCAAAGCCATCAAACGCGCTGTCATAGGCTGGGTGAACGGCCACCAGCTGGCCTTGAAGATGCGTTGAAAGTTCGGTGACTTCGACGCCATTCTCCGTAGCTTTGCCTTTGAAGTCATCGCAATAACCGGTACTGGACGCGGCTTGTTCCAAGTCGAATAACCGACTGTCCCAACTGGGGACCTGAACGCCCTTGTATCCACAATCAGCCGCCCATTTGGTGATCGCGTCCCACGAATTGAACGGTGCTTCGTCCCCCGCAAATTGTGCAAGAAACAAAGCTGGACCTTTGATCGTCTTCATAAAATTTCCTCCCCAAAACCTAAGCCTCTACGGCGGTAAATTATCCTTCAGATAGATGTCGATACGGATGCGTTCCTGCGCTTTGTTGAATGGAACCTTGTCCTTAGTTGCGCGCAATAGACGGACGGCAGAACGAACAATATGCCCGGTGTCTTGCGAGATTAAGGCGTCAAATGTGCCAAGCCTAAGCGCCTCACGACTGAGCGGAGTGAGCTCATGCGCTATGATCACCAGATCCTTGCTGAACCTGTTCTCTGAAAGAAATTGTATCAGGCCCGCATTGCCCGCTGCTGACGAGTATATTCCGACCAGATCCGGATAGGTTTCGAAGATCTCGGGCATCATCTTGTAAATCAGATCAGGGTCATCCCGGCCCTCAACCGACGCTACGACTTGGAGGTGCGGAAATTCCTCGGCCACGACAATGTCAAAGCCTTGGCGACGCTCCAGGTGGTCACGCGCCAAACGGGATCCTGTAAGAACTAAGACCTTGCCGTCGCGATGGACAAGCCGCCCCATCAGCTGAGCGGCGGTTCGTCCTGCCGAAACGTTATCGATTCCCACGAAATGGTCTCGCTCGGAACTTGGCAAGTCAGATACCAAGGCAACCACCGGAACGCCTTTGTCCCTGAGCCTTTTTACAGCGTCGCGAACAGAAGGCGTTTCGGGCCCAAAAACGGCAACCCCATCAACATCCAAACTGTCGACAGCATCCAAAATGTTGACGATATCTTGCGGCTCGAACGGAGCGACCTTCTTTATCGCAATGCGGGTCCGCTCGATAAATTGGTCACGGGATTGCTCTGCGATCTGACTGCTGATTGCCTCCACAAACTCATTGTCTGTGTCCGGCAGAACAAAGAGGAAGTTGTAAACCCGGTTTCGCGCAAGGTTGGCCGCAGCGGTGTCGCGCACATAGCCCAGCTCATCAATTGCCTTTTGTACTTTCTGTACGGTTACGGCCCGCACGCCGGGGCGTCTGTTCAAGACCCGGTCAACAGTCGCGAGACTGACACCCGCGACGCGCGCGATGTCATTGACGGTTGGCTTTTTCACCAATTCTAGTTTTTGTTTTTGGTCTTCCACGTGTTCTTCAGCCCTCAATCTCCCGCGCTAAGCCTTCAAACAACAAAGCAACAGCCTCAGCGCCGGGATCGTTATGTCCAACTAGGTTTTCTTCGGGAACATAGGCCGCGCGGCCTGCCTTCGCACGTCGAATATTCGCTGTGTTGTTCGCGCCTTCTCGGGCAGCCTCGGCCGCATGCGTCAGACCAGATGGCAGCGCGGCAAGCGCCGGTGCCAGCGCGTCAATCATTGTCCGGTCACCGACCTTGGCACCTCCAACCTGGCTGACGCGATTCAAACCTTCGACCAGAGACTTCGGTACCGAAGCCCCGCTCGCACAGGCATCTCCAGCTGCGTTGAAGAAGATTGCGAGTATCACGCCAGAAGAACCACCCATTGTCTGGCTTAACTCATTGCCCAACGCCGGAAACAGCTGTGTCAGATCCGCGAGGGGCATGCGGTCAAGGCTGCCTTGCAACGCCCGAGCGGCGGTGGCCAGTGTGCTTCCTGTATCGCCATCCCCGGATTTCGCATCCAACTCGTTCAGGGTTTTCTCGGCGTTGATCAGCAGCTCAGACAGCCGGGTGATCGTTTCCTTTGTTGCGGGATTGTTCGAAGGAATTGGATCGATCGGGGTCAGGCCATCAGGCAATGGTGCAACTTTGATCGGGTCGATGGAATTGACCCCGGGCCATGCGGCCAGATCAACGGGTGCTTCCAGGGCTGACAAATCGTCTTGATCCACGGGCAGAATGGAAACCGAAAACCCGTGCATATCCAGCGATGTCATCATGGGTGCCGGGCCAATGATATGGTGGGCGATATCAGTTTCGGACAACGCGTGCGTGAGGACAGCCATTTCTAGCGGAGTCGTTGAACCCAGATTGTTGACCAACGCCACGCAATCCCCAGACCCAACCCTTTGCTTCAGCTTCTCCACGACCGTGGACATAGCCGAAACAGCATTTGAGAACTCGACTTGCTGTACGCCGGGCTCGCCATGAATACCCAAGCCAAGCTCTGCCTTCCCCGGCGCGATCCTGTCTTCTTTCGGAGATCCCGGAACCGTACAGGTGTCCAGACTCATGCCGATGCTGACAACCTTTGCTATGGTGCATCTCGCTGCGGCGGTAACGGTGTCCAAATCGGCACCGCTTTCGGCGAGCGCTCCGGCGATTTTGTGAACGAACAACGTACCCGCCACGCCACGTGGTTGCGGAAGGTCGGGCAGGGCGATGTCATCGTCGACGACGACCATTTCAACCTTGCGACCCAATGCACGAGCGCGTTCAGCCGCCAGTCCAAAATTCAGCCGGTCACCGGTGTAATTCTTGACAATTAGCAAGCATCCAGCCTCACCCGTGACAGCAAGAATGCCCGCCAAAACTGCTTCGACTGACGGGGATGCAAACACTTCGCCGCAGACCGCGGCTGTCAACATACCGGCACCAACGAAACCGGCATGGGCTGGTTCGTGACCAGACCCTCCTCCGGACACCAGGGCGACCTTCGACTTGTCCCAATCCGACCGGTAAACAACCTTGATATGCGGATAGCCGTCCAACCGCGTAAGCTGACCGCCAGAGGAAGCCAGAAGGCCGTCTATCGCCTCTGTCACCAGGGTTTCTTTTGTGTTGAGGAACTGGGCCATGCTTTTGCTCCTTAATTCACGCGCGCGCCGGACGCGTCAAAATACAACGGGTTGTTGGGACGGATTTTTATTATCTTTCCAGATGGGTAGTCCTGATGGACATCAATCAGGGTCACAACCGGGTGACCATTCAGGTCCAGGTGCAGCCGTGTTTGATCGCCCAGATGTTCGGCACGTATGACACGCGCTTCACTGCCTTCGCCTTCAATGATGTTTTCTGGGCGCAAGCCAATCTGCGGGCCTTTGTGATCGCCTCCGAATAACTCGGATGGCAGGATGTTGATCCGCGGCAGACCCAACCGGCTGGCGACATAAACACTGCCAGGGTTTTCATAGATATCCCGGGGTGTTCCGTATTGAACCAGTTTTCCGTTTTCCAACACGCCAATATGCGTCGCCATTGTCATGGCTTCGACCTGATCGTGCGTCACATAGAGCAAAGTCGACCCCAGATCGGCCTGAATCCTTTTCAACTCGACTCGTAAATCCGCCCGTAACTTGGCGTCCAAAGAGCTGAGTGGTTCATCCATCAGGAAGATCTGGGGGTCGCGCACCAGCGCCCGCCCTATCGATACACGCTGCATTTCGCCACCAGACAGTTCGGTGGCTTTGTTGTCCAGTTTGTGCGGGATTTGGAGGATTTCCGAGACTTCGTTGACCTTCCTCGCGATCTCATCCTCTGGCGTCTTCAGGATCGGCGACCGCAGAGGGAAAGACAGGTTCTCACGCACTGTCATATGCGGGTACAGCGAGTATTGCTGGAAGACCATCGCCACATCGCGCTGGGCAGGTGTATCTATTCCAACGTCACGCCCGGCAATGCGCACCGTTCCAGAATCCAGTTTCTCAAGCCCGGAAATCAATCTCAGCGTCGTTGTTTTTCCCGCACCTGTCGGGCCCAACAGCACCACAAAAGCGCCGTTGGGGATCGTCATTGAGATATCATCCACTGCTTTAAGATTGCCGAAGGATTTCGAGATGTTTTCCAAAACGACTTCAGCCATTGCTTAGTACCTCGTCGTTCAGAGCGGACCTCAACGCGCGCCCGGTAGATTTTTCAAACAGGGTTACCGCAGGTGAGCGGAATTCCAATCCCACAGTCTCGCCGGGATTAACGGTTTCTCGGGCATCAATCCGGGCTTTCAGCTCTCCGTTTGGGCTTTGCAGCGTCACGATCTGGGTGGTTCCCAAATATTCTGCGGCCAGAACCTTGGCCCGGTAGGCGCTGTTGTCTGACAGAAAAACATGCTCGGGGCGAACGCCGAAAACCAAGTCACCTTCCGCACTTTCCATCAGTTTGGGCACGGCTTCGTCATGGCCATTCAGTCGAACCATTTCTGAGCCAGGCGCGACCTTTCCTTGAAACGGTAGGAAGTTCATAGAAGGAGACCCGATAAAATCCGCAACGAACATCGTAGCTGGTTTGTCGTAGATTTCCTGCGGCGTGCCGAATTGTTCGATCACAGCGTTGTTCATCACAACGATCTTGTCACCCATTTGCATGGCCTCCAACTGATCGTGTGTGACATAAACAGTGGTTGCGCCCATGCGATCATGAAGCGCGCGCAGTTCTTCGGCCATGTGCTCACGAAACTCGGCATCCAGGGCGCCAAGAGGTTCGTCCATCATGAACGCCTTGGGTTCACGAACAATTGCGCGCCCGAGCGCCACGCGCTGCCTGTCGCCGCCTGACAACCCACCTACCGGGCTATCTAGGATGTGGTTGATCCCCAGAATTCCCGCGACTTCCTCGACTTTGGCTTTGACAGCGGCACGCGGCATGCCCTGCGATATCAGGGGGTAGCTGATATTCTTGCGCACGTTCATGTGGGGGTACAGCGCGAACATCTGGAACACGAAGGCAATGTCCCGCTCCGATGGCGGCCGCTGGCTGATCTCTTCGCCGTCCAGATAAATCTCACCCGACGTTGGAAGCTCCAACCCTGCGATCATCCGCAGGGTCGTGGTTTTTCCGCAACCGGACGGGCCCAGCAACATGAAAAACTCACCATCCTCGATCGTGAACGAACTTTCGCGGACAGCCGTGAAATCGCCGAACATCTTTTTAACGTTTTTGACTACGATCTGGGCCATTTCTACTCCGGGAAATGGCTGACGATGATGAACATGACGGTTCCGATCAGCGTGACGATGAAAGAGTAGGTGAAGGCCCAAAGGACAAAGGGTTGCATCAGCATGAAGACACCCAGTGCGATTAGGATGGTTGCGACCATCTCCCATGGACCGCGGCGGAGCCGTAGCAATCCGGTAAGAAACTCGCTCATTTGCGTACGGCTCCGAATGTGATCCCACGCAGCAAATGTTTGCGCATCAGGATGGTGAAAATCATGACGGGGATCAGGAAGATCGTGGCACCTGCAGCCACAGCAGGCCAGTCCAGGCCGCCAATACCGATAATGGTCGGGATAAACGGTGGTGCAGTCTGCGCATTCGCGGATGTCAGCAGCACGGCAAACGCGTACTCATTCCAGGCGAAGATAAGGCAGAAGATCGCAGTTGACGCGATGCCTGTGGCGGCTTGCGGCAGCACCACTTTGTAGAAGGCCTGAAACCTCGTGTAGCCATCTATGAGGGCGGCTTCTTCGTACTCTCTTGGGATTTCGTCGATGAACCCTTTAAGCAACCAAACTGCCAGGGAAATATTCACCCCCGTGTAGAGCAGGATCATCCCGAGATGCGTATCGCTTAAACCGAGGTTTCTGAACATCAGGAAAATCGGGATGGCGACAGCAACCGGAGGCATCATCCTTGTACTAAGTATGAAGAACAGAAGGTCGTCCTTGAGTGGGACCTTAAACCTGCTGAACGCATAGGCGGCCAGCGTGCCAAGGAAGATACTCAAGAACGTTGAGCCAAATCCGATGATAACCGAATTCATAAAGCGCTCGCCGAACTTGGACGGCCCGACTATCACCATGTCGTACTGGCGGACAATCTCATCGGCCCAATTCTGCGGTGGGTTCGCTTCCAGAAACTCCTGCGTCTGCCGTGTGCGCGTGGTGAAGAGGTTGACGTAGCCTTCAAGCGTTGGGTCAAAGACCACTTTGGGTGGATAGCTGATCGCATCGGCCGGGGATTTGAAGCCTGTCAGCAAGATCCACACCAGCGGGATCATCGTGATCAGCGCATAAGTAATGACCAGGAAGCCTGCGATCCATTTGGACCGGTTCGAAGGTTCTGTGACGGAAAAACTGCTCATCTCTGTTTCACCTTGTTCAGGGCTTTGACGTAGATCGACGCAAGGCCGAACACGGTGACGAAAAGGATGATCGCATAGGCTGACGCATAGCCTGTACGCCATTTTTCAAAGGCTTCGCGTTTCAGGTTGATCGAAGTGAGTTCCGTAACAGACCCCGGTCCTCCGCCGGTGAGCTGAACCACCAGGTCGAACATTTTGAAGTTCTCGATCCCTCGAAACAGCACAGCGAGCATCAGGAACGGTAACACCATTGGGATGGTAATCGTAAAGAACTGCCGCAGCTTGCTGGCCCTGTCGATCTCAGCCGCCTCGTAAATGTAGCCGGGAATACTACGCAACCCGGCGAGACAGATCAGCATCACGAAGGGGGTCCACATCCAGGTGTCGACAATCACGATCGCCCATGGGGCCAACGTGACGGACCCCAGCATTTCAAAGCTCGATGGGTCCTTGCCGGTAAACCACGACACGATGTAGTTAAACAGGCCGATCTGAGGTTGATACAGGAACTTCCAGAAGTTCCCGACAACCGCCGGAGACAGCATCATCGGCAGCACGATAATTGTGGTCCAAAGATCGTTGCCCTTGAATTTCTTGTTGATCAGCCACGCCAGGGTAAACCCGATCAGGACCTGGAAAAAGATCGTCCAGAACAGGAAATGCGCCGTCGCCTGCATGTTCAGCCAGGTGTCCGAGTCCGTCAGGATACGCTCGTAATTCCTGAGACCGACATCTTTGACTTCGCGCCCGATCCGATTGGCCTTGTAGTTGGTAAAGCTCAGTTGGATGGTCCAGATCAACGGAAAGATGTTGATCGCCAGCAATAGAAAAATCGTTGGGGAGATGAAAATCCAGGCGATCGCGCGGTCGGATAATCCCCGGATCTTTCGCGCAACTCGCTCGGGCGTTGCCTGCGCAACGCGATCTACGGTCCTGTCAGACATCTCTTTGCCAGTTCTTGTTGGTTTAGGGCTCACGGGTGAAGGTGGAGCGGGATTGCACCCGCTCCGGCCTGTGTCCGGATTACAGCTTGCCTTCGTCTTCGAAGACTTCCGTCCAATCTTCGATCAGAAGGTCCAACGCTTCCTGAGCTGTACCTTGGTCAGCAACCACGTAGTCGTGGATGCGTTTCTGCATTGCCAGCAGAAGCTCCGCGTAAGCAGGCTCTTGCCAGAAATCCTGCACACCGCCCATTGCCTCCAGGAAGTCACCGGCAAACGGTTGACTGTCTACGAAACCGGGATCTTCCAGCACCGAGTTATGTGCGGAGTATCCGCCAAGTTCCCACCATTTGGCTTGAACTTCGGGCTGTGCGAACCATTTAATGTACTCAAGTGCGGCGTCCTGTTTGTCAGAGTAGCTGACGACAGAAATACCTTGTCCGCCCAGTGTCGAACCTGCCTGATTTTGGGGTGGGTTCACAAAGAAGTCGATCTTGTCACCGCCGGTATTGGGGTCGGCATAGAGACCTGGGAAGAACGCAAACCAGTTCATCGCCATGGCGACTTGACCGGACTTAAAGGCGTCCAAGCTCTCACCCATGTAAGAGTTGGTGTATCCCGGGGGCGTCGCTGTCTTGTAGAACTCCTTGTAGAATTCCAGAGCCTCAACCGCTTCGGGTGAGTTTACGGCGCCTTCCATGTCATAGGATCCTGGGGTGTTTTCGTATTTGAAACCCCAAGGATACAGCGCCCCAGTCACACCCATGGTGATCCCTTCCGAGCCGCGCTCGGTGAAGATTGCTGCCCCATAGACAGTCTTGCCGTCGATCTCACGACCTTGGAAGAATTGAGCGATCTGCAACAACTCTTTCTGAGACTGCGGTTCACGCAGGTCCTGACCAGTCGCCTCTTTGTATGCAGCCTGGATGTCGGGGTTTTCAAACCAGTCCTTGCGATAGAACCAGCCGTTTGCATCGCCCATCGCAGGCAGCGCATAGTAGTTTGGTGTACCCTTGGGCCAGGTCGAGTACGCGTAGACAGTGGCCGGCGCGAAGTCATCCATGCTGATGCCTTCAGCATCGAAGAACTCGTTCAGCTGGACATAATGACCATTCTCAGCGCCACCGCCGATCCATTGGCTGTCACCAATCAGCAGGTCGCAGAGCTTACCCCCAGAGTTCAGCTCGTTCAGCATCCGGTCCGCAAAATTTGGCCAGGGAACAAACTCGAAGTTCATTGTGTGGCCGGATTCTGCTTCGAATTCTTTCGATAGCTCAACAAGCGCGTTGGCCGGGTCCCATGCAGCCCAACATAGTGTCAGATCTTCAGCATTTGCCTTGGTAGAAAGAGTAGTAGCGGCAAGGACTATTGCGCTGGCCGAGGCCAGTTTTGTGTAAGTCATCCATTCCTCCCTTTTTGCGCCGTCAATCGAGGATGTGCGAATCGCGGCATACTTCCAAGGCTATTTGAGGTACGCACCTCAAGTCCAGAAATTTTTGAGGTTCGTACCTCAAGTGAACAAAGAAGGTCGTTAATTTCGCTTTGTAGCCATTGATTTTAAATGAGCTTTTTGGTTTGCGATGATGCGCATGTATTTTCAGCAGTGAGGCACTAAATGGTCAATTCGACTAAAATAAGCGCAGCTCACAATCGCGGCCAGCATGCGGCGACCGGCTTGGCGAACCCGCTAGCGATGCTCTGGCAGATTATTTGCTCGATACCTTTGAGGATTGGAGATAGCGTCAAACTGCACGGACCACGCAGAATCGTGCACAATTCATTTGGTCAGGTGCAGTGATATGAACACGCTCTCTATCGTCAGATTGAACCGGTACCCAATTAAAGGCTTAAGTGCCGAGCCCATGCAAACCGTAAAGCTGCGAGCAGGAGAGGGGATTCCTGGTGATCGCCTGTTCGGATTCGCGCGCTACAACTCCGGTTTCGACTGTCTGCCATCGGCACCCATGGAACAGACTAGGTTGATTGCGTAGCGGAGGATTTCAGGCTCATCGTAACCATCAGAGAGTGGAGATGAGAATGAAGTCCGGGAAACAGAAAGCGTCAGCAGAGAGAGTTATCAAAGACATCCGCAGGAAGACACGGCGCCAGCATTCGGCAGAGGAGAAGATCCGTATTGTTTTGGATGGGCTTCGTGGTGAAGACAGCATAGCGGAGCTGTGTCGCCGCGAAGGAATAGCTACGAGCCTGTATTACAGCTGGTCGAAAGAGTTCCTTGAGGCCGGTAAGAAGCGGTTGGCTGGCGATACCGCACGCCAGGCTACCAGCTCTGAGGTGAAGGATTTGAGAGCGGAATCGTCGGCGCTGAAAGAGGTAGTCGCCGACCTGACCCTTGAGAACCGGCTGCTCAAAAAAAGCATGTTCGAGGATGGGGGAGACGACGAATGAGATATCCCGCATCCGAAAAGCTTGAGATCATCCGGCTGGTTGACGGTTCGCACCTGCCGATCAAACGCACACTGGAAAAGCTCGGCATTCCCAGAACGACCTTCTACCGCTGGTACGACAGGTATCTGTCTTTCGGCGAGGCCGGGCTTGAGGATCGCCATTCCCGGCCAGGCAGGGTTTGGAACCGCATCCCCGACAAGGTGCGCAAGCAGATCGTGGAACTGGCTCTGGAAGAACCCGAGTTATCGCCCCGCGAGCTTGCGGTACGGTTCACCGACACCAGGCGCTACTTCGTTTCTGAGGCCAGTGTTTACAGGCTTCTGAAGGCACAGGATCTGATCACCAGTCCAGCCTGCATCACCATCAAAGCGGCGGATGAATTCCATGAGAAGACTGTGCGGCCGAACCAGCTTTGGCAGACCGACTTCACCTATCTCAAAGTCATTGGCTGGGGCTGGTTCTATCTGTCTACGATCCTGGATGATTATAGCCGTTACGTTGTCTCTTGGCGCCTTTGCACCACGATGAAAGCTGACGATGTCACAGGAACGCTGGAAGACGCTTTGGATGCATCAGGTTGTGACAGTGTCACCGTTGCCCACAAGCCCCGGCTGCTCAGCGACAACGGCAGCAGTTACATCTCTGGCGAGTTGGCGAAATGGCTGGATGAGCAGGGTATGGATCATGTTCGGGGAACGCCCAACCATCCGCAGACCCAGGGCAAGATTGAGCGATGGCATCAGACGATGAAGAACCGTGTCCTGCTGGAAAACTACTATCTGCCAGGAGCGCTCGAACAGGCCATCGGCAACTTCATCGATCACTACAACCACAACCGATACCACGAGAGCATCAGCAATCTGACACCCGCCGATGTCTACTTCGGTCGAGCCGAAACAATCCTCAGACGCAGAAAGGAAATCAAACACCAGACAATCCAGAAACGCCGCTTGCTGCATCATCAGAACGCGGCGTAGATAGAAACTACAGCGAGCCTGATCCACCAAAACCAATCAAACGCTCGTGTTCCAAATCATTCGATGACGGACAACCTTGCAGAATTAGGCTCCAGACTCATTGATTTACAGCCAGAACAGTACGGTAGCTGCTAGAGCGATGGCCGAAAGGAATACCTTTGGGCATCTGTCATAT